>JBEEMU010000404.1:0-4357 GCA_041192485.1 Bacteroidota bacterium
GCCGCAGTCGGCCAAAGGCTCCGATTTTATTGACGTTATCAATGAATACCACCAAAAATCGGAGAGCCGTGTACTGGATATTGCGCAGTTAGCAATAAAAAAAGAAGCGAGTTTGGTCTTACCTTAAAAATAAAATATCAAGATGTATCGTACCATCACGCCTGGCGATGTTTCTACCGCCGATTTCCATCAATACCTTTTAGCGGCTGTTGCGCCGCGCCCCATTGCCTTTGTCAGCACGATAGACGAAGAGGGCATCGCCAATCTCGCGCCTTACAGTTTTTTTAATGCGTTTAGCAGCAATCCGCCGATTTTGGTGTTTAGCAGCAATCGGCGTGTCCGCAATAACACCACGAAGGATACGCTTCACAATGTGGAAACTACCCGCGAAGCCGTTATCAATATGGTAAGCCATGATATTGTGTATCAAGCCGCCGTTGCAGGCTGCGAATATACAGCCGATGTCAGCGAGTTTGTAAAAGCTGGCTTAACCCCCATTCCTTCCGACATTGTGCGCCCGTTTCGTGTGGCAGAATCACCCGTCCAGATGGAATGTAAAATCCGTGAAATCATTTCATTAGGCAAGCATGGCGGCGCAGGCAATTTAGTGATATGCGAAGTCGTCAAATTTCATGTAAAAGAAGCCGTTTTAGACGAACGCGGCAAAATCAATCAAGATAAAATTGATTTAATGGGCAGAATGGGCAGAATTGAGTACGTTCGCGCAAGTGGCAACGCGCTCTTGTCAATTGCCCAACCCGTTGAACCCGTCGGCTTGGGCTTCGATAATCTGCCGAGCCATCTGCGCAATAGCATGGTTTTTACAGGCAACGATTTAGCGCAGTTTGCAGGCAAGCCCGCCTTTCCAACCAAAGAAGAAATTGCTGCAGTGCAAGCCCTCCCCGAAGTCGCAATCGTCGCACACGATAAAACAGCCTTGCACATATTGGCGAAAGCCTATTTAGAAAAAGGCGATGCCATCACTGCTTTTGCAATAGCTTTGGCTTAATTCTTCTTCTTTCCTTAAAGAATCACTTTCTATTTTAAGAAAGTGGTTCTTTGTTTTATTAAAGAACGTCTAAGCAGCCGTTATGAACATATAATCTCTGTGCAATCTCTGCGTTTAAAACCACAAACAACGTAAATAATTCCTATAAAATCGTAAATCGTAAATCGTAAATCGTAAACAATTAACTTCAATTAAGTATAAATGCCTAACTTTGCCGCGTCATTTTTATTTTTACCCTCATTTTATTATGAATCCACATTTGTACAAACAATTGATGAGTAACCAAACCAATCCAAAAAGTATGCAAAAAAGATTTACCTATTTCTTGCCTATCCTTGCTATTATTAGTTTGAGCTTTTTATTTTCAGCTTGCAATAATAGCAACCTCCGCCTCACCGCAAGCCCCACCGAGCGAGCGCAACGAGCTGCCCAAAAAGCCCGAAACGAGCGCGAAGAGCGCAACGAGCGATTAGCAGCAAAACACAAACGCCAACACCCGAACGAAAAGTACGCCGAAATAGAGGACGAAACCGACGGTATGCGCGAAGCAATTGCCCAGGAAATAGAACTCACAAAAGACGTGAAAACAGGACAGGTGCCGCGTGAACGCTTGCTTGTGGCCTACACTTATGCCGATAGCTTGCGCAAAACGCCGTCTAATCAGCGCGTGTTGAACGCAATAGGCGGCATTTTGTGGGAAGAGCGCGGCCCTAATAACGTAGGCGGACGCACCCGTGCCGTCATCTACGACCTCAATGATGCCACAGGCAAAACCGTGTGGGCAGGCGGCGTAGGCGGCGGTTTATGGAAAACAACTGATATTACAGCCAGCACCGTGCAGTGGACGGCGGTAAACGACTTTTTTAGCACCTTAGCCATTACTGCAATCGTACAAGACCCGCGACCCGGGTTTAGAAACAACCTATACTTCGGCACAGGCGAAGGTTGGGGAAATGCCGATGCCATCAGAGGCGCAGGTATTTGGAAAAGCACCGACGGCGGAGCTACTTGGGCGCAAATGCCGACGACAACAAGCTCGACTTTCTATTATATCAATAGATTAGCCATAGATAATAGCGGAATTTTATATGCAGGAACCACAAGCGGTTTACAGCGTTTCAACGGAACCGCGTGGACAAAAGTATTCGGAAACGGCGTGTCGGGCGGACTCGACGATGGCATAAGCGACCTTGAAATTGGCGCAGATGGCACTATATTTTGCTCAAACGGACGCAGCCTCTCAAAAGGAAGTGTTTATAAAAGCACCACCGGTCTCGTAGGTTCTTGGACGAATATGACCCTGCCAGCCCCCGATTACGGGCGTATTGAGATAGCGACCGCGCCTTCTAACGCTGATGTCGTGTATGCCGTTTGTGCAAACACCAACCATCAAGGGGCGAAAGGCATTTATAAATGTAGCAATGCGACGGCTGCTTCGCCAACTTGGACAACCGTCACGAACCCCAATATTTGTGACCAAGGCAGTTTCACTGGGTTTACCCGCAATGGACTAAACAGCCAAATTTGGTACGACTTAACCGCAACTTGCTCGCCGACCGACGAAAATGTGGTCGTGATTGGTGGCGTTGATAACCTAAAAACAACCGATGGCGGCACTACTTGGACGCAAATTTCGTCGTGGGTAGGCTCTACGAGCTGCACGGGGGTCACATTGACGAATAAATTCATTCATGCTGACCAACATTCCTCCGTTTTCAATCCGTTTAATCCCAATCAATGTTTATTTGCTTGCGATGGCGGCTTGGCATTGAGTAGCGACATGAATTTGGCTGCGCCTTCATTCACTACAAAAAACAATGGGTATAATATCACGCAGTTTTTCGCTTGTGCCATGCACCCCGCTTCGGGTAGCAACTATTATTTGGCGGGCGCGCAAGACAATGGCACACAGAAATTTACCGCCGCAGACATGAACACTACAACGAGCGCAAGTGGCGGCGACGGGGCGTTTTGCCATATTGCGCAAAGCGGCGTGAACGCAGGCAATACACAACTAACGTCCTACATTTATAATAATTATTACCGCTCTACGAATGGCGGAACTTCCTTTAGTAATGTAGCGGGCGTGAGTCATGGTCGCGGTTCGTTTATCAACCCGTCCGATTATGACGATGCAAATGATAATTTATACGCTTGCGACGACCCTGGTTTTTATTACCGTTGGAACACCGTTACGTCGACGGGTACGGTGCAAAAAGTAGCGGCTACGGCTTTCGGTACAGCGAAAACTACGCACGTTGCCGTTTCGCCTTACACCGCAAATCGAGTGTTTTTTGGCTTAAATAATGGGTCAATCGTCATGGTGGATAATGCACACACAGGCGCAACCGTTGCAGGAACCCTGATTGCTACACCAAATTCGGGAAGGTCGGTATCCTGTATCGCCTTTGGCGCAACCGACGATGTGTTGCTCGTTACTTATACGAATTATGGCACCACAAGCGTTTATAAACTCACCAACGCAACAACCGCAGCCGTTGTCACGAATATCGAAGGCAATTTGCCCGATATGCCTGTTCGTTGGGCGATGTTTGCGCCCGCGAGTGGCGATGCACAAGCCCTTTTAGCCACCGATTTGGGCATCTGGACAACCGATAATATCAATGCAGGAAGCACCGTTTGGGCTTCAAGCAGCACGGGTTTAGCAAATGTACGCGTAGATATGTTGCAATATCGCGCTTCCGATGGGCAAATTGCGGCAGCAACGCACGGACGCGGCTTGTTTACCACCATGAAATACGCGCCGTTCAATAAAATGACCTTTGCCACAAGCAGCCAAACCGTGAATGAAACAGACTGTACGTTTGGTACAAGCTGTCGCAAATACAAAGATATTACATTGCCCGTTGCTATCACAAAACCCGTTTCTACAAGCGATGCTATTATTACGCTTACCGCAAATGGCGCAAGTACGGCAGTAGCAGGCAGGGATTATGCTATACAAACGCCTACCTTTACCTTTCTACAAAACGGCGCAATTAAACAAAACCCCGTCGTGCGAATTTATGATAACGATGTAGTGGACGGAGCCCGCACCTTGATTTTAGATATTGCCGAAACAAGCCCAGACATTACCGCTACAATCATCGGAACCCATACCATTACCATCAAAAACGACGATGTTGCGCCCGATATTGCCATTGCAAACAATACAACTGTCACCGTTTTTAGTGAAAACTTTGATAATATAACTACAGGCACTATCGGCACTTGGACACAAGAAACCTCTGTTGCGCCTGTAAACGCGTGGACAGTAGGCGCGAGCGGTGGCACAGGTTTCACGAATAAAAGTATGTATATTTCGAGTGGTGCAGGCGCATTTTCCTA
>JBEEMU010000405.1:0-5550 GCA_041192485.1 Bacteroidota bacterium
TAGGGATTTATTGTTTTTTATTAATATGACTTGAAAAACGCCACAAAGGTACGACTTTTTTGTAGATTTTTTATAAAAATATCGAATATTAAAACAAAACTTACAAAAAACAAAATATAATAGCAAATGTTTAGAAAGAAGCAACAATTTTCATGCCGTTTGTTTGTAATACTATCCTTTCTTCAAAGAAGAAGGGAATATTAAAAAATTTCTTTCCAAAAGAATACACTAAGAATACACTAATAGTTATAACGACAAAAACGACAATTAGGTTGCGTAAAAACATATTATTTATGATAAAAAAGGAAGATATGACAATAATGTTGTAACTTTGCACTCTTTAACGTGTGATTTATTTTATAAAAAACGATTAATGATTGGAAATTTTCCGCCTGTGAGTATTGCCGAATGGCAAAATAAAATCAATAAAGACCTGAAGGGAGTCAAAACCTACGACGATTTAATTTGGGAAACACCCGAAGGTTTGCAGCTTGCCCCGTTCTATCAAGCGAACGGAGTAACGGTTAGCGAGCGGTTTGCTGCGGCTTCGGCGGCGTGGCAGTTGCATGAAATTATTGTGGTAAGCGATGTAAAAAAAGCGAATGAAATAGCGTTGCAAGCCCTTGCGGGCGGGGCAGACAGCCTGCAATTTGTGTTGAACCGCAGCTTGTCGAAACAAGATTTTCACGCGCTATTAGATAGTGTTTTTGTGGAGATGATTCACCTTGCTTTTTCGGGGCAATGGGTGTGGCGAAACGCCGATAACGTGTGGCAATTGTATGCCGAATTAGTGGAAAGCCGCGAATTGTCGATGGCTGATATGCGTTGCAGTTTAGAAGCCGACCCTTTGAATAAAGAAATTTTACAGCTATTAAACAAGCGCGTAAGCAACTATTCCGCCATAAAAATCGTCAATTTATACGGTGCAGGCAATGTGGTAGAGCAGTTGTCGGGTTTGGTGCGTACTACAAAAAAATTACTAACTATAACGCCCGAATTAAGCAATCGCATAAGTTGGAGTTTGCCTATTGGCAATAGTTTTATGGTAGAAATAGCCAAACTTCGTGCAGCGCGTATTTTATGGGCAAGCAGTTTTGACGGCATTGCGCCTTTGCTACACGCTTTTACCTCGCCGATGATTTTAACAAACGACATTCATTATAATAAAATAATGAGTACAACGCAGGCAATGTCGGCAATTATTGGCGGCGCAGACCGCTTGACCGTAACGCCGTCGGATATAAAAACAGGCGAAACAAGCGACGATGCGCGTCGAATTGCGCGGAATGTGCAGCATATTTTACGTTTAGAAAGCCATTTTGACAAAGTGCAAGACCCCGCAGCAGGTAGCTATTATGTAGAGCACTTAACAACCGAACTTATAAATGCAGCAATAAAAATAACTTTATGAACCCGAATATCCCACGCTTTCCAATTTATCTACTTATTGCAGCAGTGGTTATTTTATTATCCACTATTTTGCTCAATAGGTGGACGCATCGTAATATAAACCTTACTTATTATGCACCACAATTGAATAGCGGGCTACGCAGCATCGAAGCGCAAACCGATTCGGCGATGGCAGATAAAACGCTTTTGCGCAAGTTCCTTTTAAATAATTATACTGCCGATGATGCAAAAGAGTGGGAAAACAAGCCTTTTAGCCTATTTTTATACCACAATGACAGTTTGGTATTTTGGACAAATAATAAGGTTTTGCCAAACAGCAGCGAAACAGCCCTGCCAAAAGAGCGTTCTTACAGTTTATTTCAATTGTCGAATGGAAAATACGAGCAAATACGCGACAAAATACGAATAGATACCACCAATTACACCGTTATTACGCTCATTCCTATTGCCTATGAGTATGCCTATGAAAATGAATACTTACACAATCATATTGCCTTGCCAGGCGACTATCCCAGCAACCTGCAATTTGCCATTACAGCCACGGCGGAAGAAGCAAGCCTAAAAACAAAAGACGGTAAATCGCGCCTTTCTTTGATTGAATCGGGCAGAAAAACGCCGCCTTCTCGTCGAAATTTAGTGCTTTTTGGCTATTTTTTATCCTTTTTACTTCTGGGTATTTCCTTAAATGGCTTTGCCCTATTTATCTCAAAAGAGTTTGGCGAATGGTTTGGCGTTATTGCCTTAGGTATCATGGTGCTAATCGTTCGAAATTGGAGCAATTTTTGGAATATTAGCTCCGAATTTAAAGATATTGCTCTTTTCAATCCAGAAAAATTCACCTATTCGTTGCTGACAACTTCGTTAGGCGACTTGCTTATCAACGTAAGTTTGCTTACTTGGTTAGTATTTTTCTTCTATCGAAGCGTCGACTCGCTGCCAATCAAGAAACTTTCTGAAATAGGCAAACTCGTCTTGGTTTCGATGTTTTATTTCTTCATTCTATCGGGCATTTATACGGTCGATAATTTGTTTAACGCCGTGGTATTGCGCTCTAATATCACCCTCGATATCAATGATGTATTCACGCTCGACCAATATAGTTTTTGGAGTTTGACGGCTATCATTACCCTTATGGCCTCGCTTTTTGCTTTTTCGCATAAGCTGACCATTTTTATAAAAAAATTAGATATTCCGATACAAACGCGCATGACATTTTTAGGATTAAGTACCATTGTTTTTACCATATTAAATTTTGCAAATGCATTTAGTACAAAAACGCTTATAATTTTGGTCTTCGGTATTGTTTTTATCGTTTTATTAGATATTTTTGTAAAACGCGAGCAAGTCACCTCGGCGTGGATAGCCGTTTGGGTCGTTATTTTTTCCGCTTTTTCGGCGTATCAAATCTATGATTATAATAATATTAAAGACTTGATGTTGCGCCGAAAATTAGGCACACAACTCGTGCAAGACCGCGACCTTCAAGCCGAAAAGCGAATTATCGACCTACAAAAAATCGTTTTAGCCGACACAAATTTATACAAAAAAGTAGCCAATCCGAATATTTCGCACGAACAAATCGAGGTGTATGTAGAGCGCGAATACTTGACGGATAACTATTTATCGCAAAAATATCTGTTGGAAACGCACGTTTACGATGCAACGGGCGATACTATTAAGGGCGAAAAATCGCTTATGACGGGGGCTATCAACAGCCGAATTTACAGCAAAGAAAGCGTACCTATCGGCACTCATAACTTTTTTTGGCACCCGAACACGTCTATTTCTTCCTATATTTCAAAATATCCTGTTTACAAAGGCAATTCTCGCCTAATTTCGGGCTATTTAGTTTTAGAACTTTCGCCCCGCAACGATAGGTCGTCCGCGGTTTTCTCCGAATTGCTCACTTCAACGGCGGTAAAAGAGGCAAGTATTGATGAGAATTACGATTATGCGATTTATAATGATGGCGATTTGAAATTGCAAAAAGGCAAAAATTATGAAGAAAAGCTAAATATCGACAAGTTTCCGACCGTAAATGGCGAGCTTTTTCAGCGCGACGGCGACCGCTCGACGCTAATTATGCAAAAAACAAAGGAGTTAGTTGTTTTAGTAAGCAAAAATAACGACACACTAATCCGCCCTTTCTCCCTTTTTAGCTATTTGTTTTTCCTTATTTCCTTTATGCTGGGCTTTGTCGCTTTTATTTTTTATCTCTTACGCGCCATTCGAGATGGCAACTGGCTGACATTGACGGGTATGCCGCTGCGCACAAAAATCCAATATTTTGTTATCGGTACGATTATGGCTTCTTTCGTTGTGGTTGCGGCTATTTCCATTTTGTATATTCGCAGCAATTATGCCGATTATTTGGGCGAACGCCTTATTACAAAAACGAAAGAATCGGTAGCGCACGACTTTGAAATGACAACAGATTCCTTAGTTCTGCCCGATGTAGCGCATTTATCTACCGAACATAATACCGATTTTGATATATTTGATTTGCATGGCAAACTATTAGTCACCTCTATCCGCACCTTTTACGACCGCGGTATTTCGGCTCCGCAAATGCCTTACGACGTTATTCAAAAGCTAAAAAATCATCGAGAAGTCGTCATCGAGAACAGTTATGGCGGCTTTAGGGTGAAAACCGCTTATGTTCCAATAAAAAAACACGACGGCGGCCGAAATTTGGCATTTGTCGGCATTCCTTATACACCAGGAACAGACAAAGCCTTGCGGCGTGATATTGCAGGCTTCGTACAAACCTTGTTAAATACCTATGTGTTATTGCTTTTAGGCGCGGGCGTACTCACTATTCTTATCGCAAATTCGGTGACACAGCCCTTGCAGGCAATCGGAGAACGCTTGCAAGGCGTGAAATTAGGGGCGAAAAACGAGCCTATCAAATGGGGTAGCGACGATGAAATTGGCGTGTTAGTTGCCGAATACAATAAAATGATTTTGGAATTAGAACAAAGTACGACCATCTTGGCGCAGTCGGAGCGCGAGGGAGCCTGGAAGGAAATGGCGCGGCAAGTAGCGCACGAAATAAAGAATCCGCTTACACCGATGAAACTCAATATTCAGCTCTTAGAACGCGCCTTCAATGTCGACCCCGAAAAAGGAAAAGCAATGTTCAAACGGGTTTCACAAATACTTATTCAGCAGATAGATAACTTATCGAATATAGCCACCGAGTTTTCCAACTTCTCTAAGATGCCCCGAGCCAATAATGAAACATTTATGGTAAATGGCGTGGTTGAAAATTGCTTTAAATTATTTTGCGAATCAGAAAATCAAAATATAGAATGGTCAATGGCAACCGCACCCGAAGAGTTTTTTGTAAATACAGATAAAAACCAATTAATACAGGTATTAAACAATTTGCTTAAAAATGCAGAACAAGCCATGCCCGATTATCGTCGTGGCGAAATAAACCTTATCTTATACCAACGCGAAAAGTATGTCGTTATTCAAGTCAGCGATAATGGCTGCGGTATTCCGCAATCAAAACGAGACAAAATTTTCACGCCCAACTTCACCACAAAAGGCTCTGGTTCGGGCTTAGGTTTGGCTATTTCTCGACGCATCATCGAAAGCGCAGGCGGCACCATCGCCTTCGAAAGTGAGGAGGATAAAGGCACCGATTTCTTTATAGAACTGCCCATTGTATTGGCTTTCGCTTAGATTTTTAAAATTATTACATATTTATTAGTGAATTATAAATCTTTTACCTTACTTTTGTGCAATATTTTACTTAAAGAGTAATGAGAACCGTGTTTATTTTGCTGTAGCCACTTATATCATCAATCATAAAAAGAGCCTTTTTTCTTGGATAACAAAACAAAAATAGCCAACCTGTTTTCATCGCTTGGGCATCCGATGCTACTTGTGCCTGCGTATGCTATTTATGTAACATGCACGCAACTAACGGGCAATGCAGTCACAATTTGTATCGGTATTACCTTGTTTACCAGCGTTTTATTGCTAATTTATATGGTGCGGCAAGTTCGGAAAGGGGCTATTTCAAACTTAGATGCCTCCGTGCAGTCGGAGCGACAACATCGAGTGTTTCTGCCCATTATCGGGCTATTAGCCGCTTCTTACGCGCTATTTTTCTTTTTAAATCAGCCGCAA
>JBEEMU010000406.1:0-3644 GCA_041192485.1 Bacteroidota bacterium
ACCCAAGTTTTTCGCACCCGAATTAGAAATACGCTTACAAGAATTGGAACGTTTGCGCAGAGAACGCCTTTTTTTACAAAAAAACCCTTAATTATCCTATGATTAACTACGAGCGCACTCAGCCGCCACCGCCCTGCCTTGCAACTACACGCAAGTACGATTGTGAAGGTGTATTAATACAATTGAAAGCTGATTTTAAAAATAAATGCTATTTATGCGAACAAAAAGCACCAGTAAGCCTGAATATCGAGCATTTTAAACCGCATAAAGGCGATGAAAGACTAAAATTAGACTGGAATAATCTATTTTTCGTTTGCGCTCATTGCAATAATTGCAAATTAGCTATAACGCAATTTGATGATATTTTGAACTGCACGAATCCTGCAATTCGCATCGTAGATAGAATACAGTTCGATATAAAACCATTCCCCAAAGAATATCCAAAAATTCGGGCAATTACCGCCGATGAAACCACAAAAAATACCGTTAGTTTACTTGAAAAAATATACAATGGTGAACATACAGCTAACAAATTGATAGCTTCCGATAATTTACGCGCAGCACTCAAAACCGAAATTAAGCTATTTGGCCAAAAATTAGACGAGTATTACGAAGAAGATTTGCAAATCCAAGAAAAAGAGCGTATTAAAAATGAAATTAAAAGAATGTTAGCAGCTTCCAGTGCGTTCACAGCGTTTAAAACCTGGATTATAAAAGAAAACAAACACCTTCTTGCTGAATTTAAGCAATTTTTACCATAAAAAATAAACCAAAATAAACCGAAATGGAACACAATCAGTGGTCAGCACAAACACATCCCGACATTGAACGCTTGCGCGAAACGGTGGAGCGCATCAAAGGCGAAATGCAGAAAGTCGTGGTTGGACAAGACGAAATTATTGACCTTTTATTGGCGAGCGTTTTCGCAGGCGGACACGTTCTGTTGGAAGGAGTGCCAGGCATTGCCAAAACGCTTACCGCAAAACTGTTGGCAAGAACCTTCGATTGCCAATTCAATCGAATTCAGTTTACGCCCGACCTCATGCCCGCCGACGTGACAGGCACAACGGTTTTCAATGTAAAAACAGCCGAATTTAGTTTTCATAGAGGCCCGATTTTCTCGAATATCGTCCTCATCGACGAGATAAACCGCTCGCCCGCCAAAACACAATCCTCGCTTTTTGAAGTCATGGAAGAGCGGCAAATCACGATTGACGGCACGACGCACCCGATGGAATACCCGTTTTTTGTGGTAGCCACCCAAAATCCGATTGAGCAAGAAGGCACTTACAAGCTGCCCGAAGCGCAATTAGACCGCTTTTTGATGAAGATAAACTTAGACTATCCGAGCCTCGCCGACGAACAACGCATTCTGCGCCGTTTCCGCGACGATTTCTCGCAGCATCAAATACAAGATGTAAACCCCGTACTTACGCCCGACGACCTCCGCTTTACACAGCGAGTCATCGAAAAGGTATTTATAAAAGACGAATTATTGGACTATATCGCCAATATTATCCATAGTACGCGCAATCACCCCGACTTGTTTTTGGGCGCGTCGCCGCGGGCTTCCTTAGCTATTTTGCGCACCTCGAAGGCTATAGCAGCCATGCGTGGCCGCGAGTTTGTGACACCCGACGATATTCAATATGTGGCGTATCCCGTTCTAAATCACCGAATTATCCTCACGCCAGAGCGCGATATGGAGGGCGTTCATACCCGCGATGTGATAAAAGGCATCGTAGAAAAAATTGAAGTGCCACGCTAAATTCCTTTCTCTTGAAAGACCGCTGCTACCATCTGGATTTTGTGAAAACATCAAATAGTACGTATAAAATAATTACAAATGCGCAAACCTTATATCCTGCTTGCTATCATTTTCGGTGTATTACTCATTGACCAATGTATAAAAATTTATGTCAAAACACACTTTGCACTGGGCGAGTTTGTGCTGCCTTTCGGCGGCGAGTGGTGTCAAATACACTTTGTAGAAAACCCAGGCATGGCCTTTGGCTTGCAACTTGGCGGGCCGATTGGTAAGTTATTATTGAGCCTTTTTCGAGTAATTGCCATTGGTTTTTTAGGCTATTATTTAGTTAAAATTCTGAAAGAAGAAATGGCTTTTGGTTTTATTTGCTGTATCGCCTTGGTGTGGGCAGGGGCGTTTGGCAATATCATAGACAGTGCGGTTTACGGGCTATTTTTTAGTGAAAGCGGTACTCATACGCCTGCCTTGTTGCTTCCGCCGGGCGGCGGTTATGCGGGTTTTCTGCATGGGAAGGTCGTCGATATGTTCTATTTTCCGCTATGGCAAGGCCGATTACCGACTTGGCTGCCTTTTTGGGGCGGCGAAGAAGCAGAGTTTTTTCGCCCCGTTTTCAATTTTGCCGATGCCGCCATTTCCGTTGGCGTATTTTTTATAGTAGCCTTGCAAAACAAGTTTTTCCCACCCGAAAATGAAAATGAAAATGAAGGTGAAAATGAAGATGAAAATGAAAATGAAAAAGCGATAATAACGGATAATAACGAGGAGATAGCTGATGAAACCGCCGAAAATGACGCGCCAAGAATGGAGGAAAGGGCATCTATTTAGTTTTTTATACTAAATTTTCAATTTTTTACCCTGAAAAAATCAATTTTCTACTTTTCATGCTGCTTTTCGCAATAAACAACAGTTCCTTTGCGAAAAATACAGGCAGCGGCTATATTTTATGCGAAAAATATGAAAATAAAACAGACGAAATGCTAAACCAATTTTTGACAGATAAAATCAAACAATCAAATTTAGGTGACGAAAAAAATAGTGCTGGGCAGGCGATGATTATACTGCTAATAGATAAAGATGGAAAAATATTGGATTACAAACCTGTTCAAAGTGTTAGCCCAAAAGCCGATAAAGAAGCCCTGCGCCTTGCGAAAACGCTCAAAAAATTTGAACCTGCTACTTATAATGGCAAAAAAGTACGCGGACGAAAACTCATCACAATTAGATTTGGAAGTGCCAAATGATATGATTGTACTATTTAGATTACCACTGCAAATTTGCGTTCAAGAATAGCTATTTATAAAAAACGTAACAGTTTAGTGAAAACGCTATTCTGTTTAAATAACCGAGTTATCAAACAATCAATATGAAAAAACAAATTTATATTTCCCTCTTTTTCGGCTTGCTTCTTAATGTGGCTTGCGCCCAAACAACAACTCCGCCGAAAAATACCCTCGAAAAAGCCGAAACCGTAGGAGCCGATTTTGCCCCTGCGCAGTTTCCTGGCGGCGAAAAAGCCTTGATGCAATATATCAAAGAGCATTTGAAATATCCTAAAATGGCACTAGAAAACGGCGTGGAGGGCAAGGTATTTCTAAAACTTACCATCGAAGCAGACGGTAGCGTGTCAGAGGCAACGGTTTTGCGCGGCATCGGGTCGGGCTGCGACGACGAGGCGGTTCGTTTAGCAAAATCGCTTCCGAACTTCATTCCGCTTGTGCGAAACGGCAAAGCCATTCGCCAAACGTATAATTTACCAATTTCATTTATACCAAATTAACCCATTTTTTTACCAAGTACCAAGTACTTAATTCATGGCTGAAAAAGACAAACGCGCCTTGGGCAAAGGCATTAGAGCATTGCTCACAAACATCGAAAA
>JBEEMU010000407.1:0-7624 GCA_041192485.1 Bacteroidota bacterium
ATTTGTAGGAAAGCGCGTCAAGGTGCATCGCACCGTAACATTTGTAGGAAAGCGCGTCAAGGTGCATCGCACCGTAATATTTGTAGGAAAGCGCGTCAAGGTGCATCGCACCGTAGTATCCAAACAATGCATTTATAGACTGCGGCTACCTGCTATCCCTTGAAATATTAGACTAACAAGAAATTTATAACGCAATGAAAATCTTGTTTTCTAAATTAAGCCCAAAGGTATGTAATTTTTTTAAAATAAATATAAAAAAAATATAAATAAATATAAAAAAGCCTTACCTTTGCATTCGAAAAGCAAATTTGATTTCAAATTGCAATAACTTAGTCTATCAGACTGTTGCAAATTGCATTAGGGGCAGGTAAAGTCGAAATGACCTTACTTGCTCTTTTTTTTTTTGCTTGGGAATGAAGAGAACGAAAAAAGCACGAACTACGTTCCCGAAGGAAAGCAATTCGCACTTTTGTTGTATGCCTATTATCTAAACCCGCTGGAAGGTTGGCTAAAACGGCACAATACTAAATCCGACGTTGAAGGTATTAACTTCGGGTGCTTTGCCTGCTTGGAAAAGCGGCGAAAGATGGTATTGTGCCACAAAATTTACGGGGCCGTAGCCAAGTTGCGCTTGTAGCCCGTAGCGCACTTTGTTTAAATTAAAACCCGATTCTACTTTTGTATTTTTATCCGTTGAGTTGTCGCATTGGTCGGTAAGCGAACCGAGCATCAAGCCGCCTTGTGCGCCGATACCGATGCGGAACGACTTGCTGGCTTTGCGATTTGTTTCAAAATGCAGCATGAGCGGGACTTCTGCCCACGACGTATAAAGGCGGTTTTTACTAAACGACTGCGAATTGTCGGTGACAATGGCTAAGGGGTCGGAGTTTTTTTGCAGCGTAATTGGGCGCGAAAACTCGTAATTGTCCATCTCAAAATTTGCGCCCCACATTAGGTTTACCGTGCCGTTTTTGTCGAGCGGAATGCGCTGACGAAACGCGCCGATGCGATACATAAACGATTTGCCATAGTAAAGCTCTAAGGGCGTAGCATCGCCCGTAAGGTTCAAACTGCCCTTTTGCGCAAAGCCATTCACGCCAAAATCAAACATGATGAAGCGGTTTTTTATCTTGGCTTTGCCGTCGTGATGGCTGTCGCTATCACCTATCTTTATTTCCACTTTCTTCTCCATTTTTTCAGAATTATCTTCGTGGGTGTCGCCGTGGGTGTCGCTGTCGGCTTCATCGCCGTCTTCCGTATGTATTTCTATTTTCTTCTCCATTTTTCTTGTTATTTTTTCCATTTTTTTACCTAATTTATCCATTTTATGGCTTTTAGGCTCCATTTGTTTTTGTAATACGTCCATTTCTTGCTGAATTTTCTGCATTTTTGCTTGCAAACGTTGCTGTTCGGCTTGGTTTCCTGCATTTTTTTCCATTTCTTTGCCCAAAACGTCTAATTCTTTGCCTTTCACGTCTAATTCTTTGCCAATTCCGTCCATTTCTTCTCCAAGTCCGCCCATTTCTTTGCCGATTTCGGCCATTATCGCCTCAAAATCTTTGTCTATTTTGCCCATTTCTTTTTCGGCTTCATCGCCATCGATGACGATGACTTCGCCATCTTTGCCTTTTTTACGGCGAATAATTTTCACATCAGGTGTATTGGTAGAATCTACATTTCCGTCTTTTTTGATGATAATTCGACGTTCGCCTACTTGCAGCTCGTTGTCGGGGTTGCCGTCGCCTTTTTTGCGTTTGCGAATGATAACGCGAGCGTTTCCCGCATTGATGTTCACATCTTTGTCGTCGGTTTCTATTTTCCCGCCGTTGCGCGTGTCATCAACGATGACTTCTATTTTTTTAGTACGCAATTTTAGCGGTTTTGTGGTGTCGGCCAAGGTGGTAAGCGGCGGAAGCGGCGGGGGCGGCGGCACATTTTTAGGCGGCGGCGGCGGTGGAACCGCATTTTTCACTTGCGCAAAAGCGGCTAATGGCAATAAACCTGCAATAAAAAAAATTAATTTCATGATGTTTTAAAATTGATAATTGATAAAATTGATAATTGATAAAATATATGGTTAGTAAGTCATTTTTAATAACGAGAGTATGAATTTTGAAAATGGTATAATTCGCCCAGCCCTATACAAATGAATTTTGTATAAAGTATTGAAAATGAATAATTTAAATGATTTATTACTTGCTATAAGCTGCGGGTCGCAGGCTTTCAAAAAAAGCAGTAGGACGTGTGGTATTTCTGGTTTCTGGAACGAATGCTTCCCAAAATGTGGCTTCTTGTTTTTCCAAACTTCCGTCGGGAGCGAGTGCTTTTATAAGTTTGCCGTTTTTAGCGCGTATGTGCGAGGTAGCGGTTTTATTTAAAAACGTTAAATCGGCTAATTCGCCAACAGATTCGGCAGCGAAGGTAGCTTGATTTTCTGTGTCAAAATAAAAATCTTCGATACGGTCGGCAACAGGTAATTCGGCAAGTGCAATGGTTTCGCGTGTTGTTTCAAGGGTCGTGTTTTCTGCTGCTTGTGGCGATTTTTCTGCGTTTCTATCGTTTGTATAAATGTTAATCGCAGGAGCCGCAGCAAAAGTTACAGTAGGATTGTTATTTTTTTTATTTTTTTTATTTTCATCAAAACGAAGCGTTTTTTCAACCGTATTGGCTTCTTTTTGTGTGTTTTCTACAGGTATAGCCTGTTTATTCTTGTTATTAATCGCAATATTATTTTCAAAAGACGAAGTATTCCCAGTATTTTTATAAAAATAAATACTTGTTCCAAGCATTAAAGCAAGGCTTGCCGCAACTGCAGCCATGCGATAATAATTCGAGTACATAGGCAGTGCCACGACTTTCGGCGCAACATTTTCCGACTTCAATAGGCTGTTTTTATGGCTAAAAACCACCGTTTCATCGGCTGTCAAGGTAAGTAGCGAGAAGTGATGAAAGGCTTGGCGCACATCGGCGTTTTCAGCCAGAAATGCGTTCATGGCTGCTGCTTCGGCATCGCTCAAATTACCCTCGAAGTAATCGAGCGCGTACTCTTCGTAATTATTAATATTTATCATGTGAAGTAAGTAGTAGTATATAAATAATTGCCCACTTAAACCCTGTAAAATAGAGCGTTCTGGGGTAATGATAACCGTGTTTATTTTACTGTAGGCACTTATATATTCTTAAATATATGATATGAAAAATCAATCCTCTTCTTTGTCAAGTGCGTAAGCTATTTTTAGTTGAGCGAGCATTTCTTCTAAGGCATTTTCGTCGTCATCGGTGCGGTCGGTGCTATTTAATAAAAAAACGATGCCCATATTTCGTTCGGGAAACAAGTAATAATGCGCCGTTGAGCCGTTGCTGCTTCCGGTAGTGCATACAGTCGGCGTTTTGCTTGCCGCAATATTGCGTTGTCCGAGCGCATTGAAAAAGGCGGTTTTCGGTTTAAACGCCTGCATTTCTTCTATCAAACGCAACTGTACGGCTGTTCCTTTTAAATCTTGTCCGAGCTTGTCTTTTTTATCGCTTTTTTTATACACTTTCATTGTTTCTTGTAAAAGCCGACAGTAATCACCGATAGACATATATATATCGGCGGCGGCGAAAACGGCAGGCAGCGGGTCGGCGACAGCCCATTCCGACGTATTGCCTTTTCGGGTGTAGTTTTCAATTGTATTTGTTTTTGCATCGCCGATTTTGGCGGCAATTCCTAAGGGTTTTAGCACCAAATCGTTTGCCAACTTTTCAAAAGGCTCGCCTGCTGCCCGTTCAATCATCTCAATAGCCACCAAGCAATCGGCATACGAATAGCTCACTTGTTCGAGCGGGTCTTGGCGTAAAATATGCGTAACAAAGTTAATTCTATTTTCGGCTACGGTTTTTCCTTGTCGGAAAGTAAGCGCGTCTTCCAGCGTTTTTTCGTCGTCGCAACGCGGCAGTTTTGTATTATGCGAAAGGCAGTCGCGAAGCGTAATCATCTGATATTCAGGTCGTAGCGTAGTTCTGATAGCCAAAACATCGGTCAATTTGGAATCCCAGCGCAATTTGCCCTTTTCTATAACGGCTGCGGCTACCAAACCCGTTAATAGTTCGCCGCAATTCCCCAGGTGCATTTTATCGTTTTTTTGCAATTTGCGCAAAGCCACCACATTCGCTAATCCAGTTGCATCTATATTTAGTATTTCTTGATGCGTAAAAACTGCGGCTTGCAGTCCTGCCAAATTGTGTTTTTTAGCCGCTTCTTCCAGCATCGTTTTAAACTGACGGTCGGTCGGCTGCCCCGTTAGTGGGCTTATAGAAACCGTTTTCGGCTTTGCGCCAACTGTTTTCGGCATGACACCAGTAGTTTTCGTAGCAGTATCGCAGCTAAGGAAGCTGATAAGAAGGAGAAAAAATAGGCTGTACGTTTTCAATATCACTTAGATTTAAAAGGTTTGTAAAAATGGAAAAATAATCCGCAAAGATACAATCTTTTTTGCAACTGTTTAGCAGGTCTTTTTTTGATTTTTGAACGTAGCCGTTTTTTTAAACGCAGCCTTATTTTTTTAAACGCAGACTTGTCTTTTTAAACGCAGCCTTATTTTTTTAAACGCAGACTTGCCTTTTTAAACGCAGCCTTTCGCAGAAACGTTGCAGAGTTTCGCAGCGGTATTTAAACTTCGTTTAAATCGCTCACTTATTCTCTTTTGGTTGATACGTTGAGAAGTTAAGCAGCTTGTAAAACTGAGCCACATAAGCCTATTTTTTATAGTATTCAATCCACAAAATCTTAGGTAAGATTCCTATGTGTTTCTTATGTGTTTCTTATGTGGTTAAAAAATACTTGCGTATATTGTCTAAATATCTATTGTCTAAATATCTATTGTCTAACTTTTTATTGTCTAACTTTTTAATGTCTAACTTCTAGAAGAAGGTCTTGCAATTTCTGTCGTCCTCTAAAAATATATACCTTCACCTGACTTTCGGTCAAACTCAAAATTTCGCCGACTTCTTGATAGGCATATCCTTCATAATCGCGGAGCAGAATGCAGGAACGCTGCACCTCCGAGAGTGTATTTAAGGCTGCATGGAGTTGGTCATGCAGCTCGTGCCTGTCTGCGCGGTCGGGAGCTATAGCCGAGTTTGGGGCAAAATCTTCCACATAAGTTGTCCGCGAATTGCGTCGAATATGGTCGATGGCTTTGCGAGAAGCGACGGTAAACAAGTAGGAACGCGCTTTTTCGAAGGCAACGCTTTCAATGTTTTTCCACAATACTTCAAAACTAATTTGCACGATGTCTTCAGCGTCAGCATGATTGCGCAACACGCGCAAGACAAGGCGTAAAACTCTATTGGCATACAACTCCACACATTCATTGTATTCTTGTGTGGTCAAAATGGGTAAATTGAAAATGAATTACAAACTACTTCTTACTTAATATCGCAGCAAAGGTATAGAAAGTTACAGTAGGAGGAAAATTTTTTTACAAAAAAACGCACCACCTCTAATTAGAAGTGATGCGTTTTTTATTGTGCTGGAGCAATAAGGGACGTATCCAACTTATCATTTACACGTTTCTTAGACCAAGTGTGCGGTCGATTTTTTATCGCGGATAACCGCTTTTTTTCCCACCAATTCGCGTAAGTAGAACAATTTGGCGCGGCGAACTTTACCGCGTTTGTTGAAAATAATGCTGTCGATGTTTGGCGAGTTGTAGAAGAAAATACGCTCTACGCCGATGCCATTCGAGATTTTACGAACCATGAAAGTGCGGTCGCCGCCAGCACCACGCATACTGATAACATCGCCGCGATACGCTTGAATACGCTCTTTTGCGCCCTCGATGATACGATAGTTTACGGTGATGTTGTCGCCAGGACTGAACTTCGGAAAGTTCGGGGTTTTGCTGAGTTGTTCGTGAACAAATCTGATTAAATCATCCATTTGTGGAAAATGATATAAAGTTAAAAATAAACTTCAGCGGAAATGTTGTGTAGGAATAGAGTTAAAAACTTGTTAGTCTTTCTCTCCGCTCCTTAGTGTTCTCGCAAGGTCTTGCAAGCTGTTGCAAGGTGTTTTTATATTAAAAACTTCGGACACCTATTTCATAAAAGCGGCGCAAAGGTACGACTTATTTGGAAAATGTCGATGTTTTTGCCTCATTTTTTCTTTTTTTTAAAATATAAACTGTCATTTTTTCTATTAAAATTAAATTTATTTTTATAATCTATTCATAATCAATACATTGCGATAGTTTTCTTTATTAAAAAAAACAGAAAATAAATGAAAATAAAAAAATATAACGTATCTTTGCAGACTTATTTATTAATTTGAATTTAAAATTTGAATTTAAAATTTATTGCAACTTATTTTAGACGATGCCAACTTTACACTATATATATAAGCAAGTTTTTTCGGTAGCAAGTTTTTTGCTTCTGTCCACCCTCGCCTTTTCGCAAGACGGCTCGCAACCGCCGCCTGCTACCACCACACAAGCTCCTTCGCCAAAACCCACAGCGACCACAACCGCCGCCGCGACCACAACCGCCGCACAAGCTACGGCTGCCGCGCCAAAACCTGCGGCTGCACAGCCAATGCCGTCAGTCATACCTGGCAAGGGAGCCTTGCCTCCGGGGGCTATTTTGGTGCCGTCCACGCCGATAAAGCCGAAAGCAAAAAAGAAGGTTTTGACAGGCACAGAAACGGCGGTTGTAACGCCAGGAACAGTTCCGGGCGCAGCTCCTAAAAGTATCGTTATAGCACCAGCTGCGGGCGCTGCAAAGCCTGCCGCTCTGCCACCAACGATGCCCCTCATGCCGAGCAATCCATTTGACCTCAAGTCGCACACCCCAACTTCCACGACTCCTTCGGCTACAGCTTCTACTGCTACACCGCCATCAACGACGGCAGCGACAACTACTCCGACAAAACCCGATACTACTAAAAAAGTAGCCGTAGCGGTGCCTTACAAGGGCGACGTGAATAATCCGTTTGATTTGCCGCCAAATGCGTCAAGTGTTTCAAAAGAATCGGGTAAAACAGGCAGCGATGCGGCGGTTTCAAGCCTAAGCAACGTAGATAACGAGTTGCGGAAACCCGAGAAAACACCTTGGGAAAATCCGTTAAAAAAGATATTTAATCGCACCGACAAAGAAGAATCGCATTTTATTCTTTTTGCCGTTTTGTTTGGCGCACTTATTTATTTGGCTTTTGTGATGACCGTTTATCAGCAGCAAGTTAGTAAAATATGGGGTGCGTTCACCAATGAACAGGCTCTCGCTTCTCTCTATCGCGAGCGCGGCGGACAAATGAGTTTTCACTATTGGGTCATTTACGCGCTTTTTGCGGTTTCCACAGGCGTTTTTTGCTACCAAGTTGCGCATTATTTCGGAGTGCATATCCATAGTGCCTTAGTTGGCTTAGGTTTATGTATGTTTGGCGTAGCATTAGTGACGTTTTTTCGCCATACTTTTTTAAAAATAATCGCTTCTATTTTTCCTTTTTTCAAAGAAATAAACCTATACATATTTACCATCACTATTTTCCATTTAGCGATGGGGCTATTATTAGTTCCCTTTGTTATATTTATAGCCTTTGCGCCTGCCAGTATGCAAGCAATCGCGCTTTATGGAGGCTTAGGTTTGG
>JBEEMU010000408.1:0-5009 GCA_041192485.1 Bacteroidota bacterium
GTCGTCGCCCGCAAAAACAGGTGTAGTAAAGAAAAATGCGCCGCCTGTGGCAGTCATAAAAACAACTGCGGCTGCGCCTGTAACAGTGACAACCAAAACTGCGACTGCGCCCAAAACTGCGACTGCGCCCAAAAACGAACTTGCTGTAAGCAAAAACGCAAGAATTCCGAAAAGTGTAGAAAGTTCAACTACATTTAGTACGACCCAGCGCAGCGCGGCAAATACAGGGAGCGATGCCGCTTATTTATCTCCTGAAGAAAAAAAGGTGTTGCTTTTAGTTAATTTAGCGCGTACTGACGGGGCTGCTTTTTGCAAAGAATATGTAGATAAATTTATTCGCAGCAATGCCGCTTTCCAAAACAACGCTTATGCACAATCGCTTTACAATGACTTGAAAAAAGTGAAAGGCTTGCCACCACTTCGACCAAATATGAAGCTATGCAACTCGGCACGCGCCCATGCACAAGACATCGGGCAAAAAGGCATGAAGGGGCATCAATCCTCGAATGGCATGAAGTTTGACACGCGAGTTGCTCGCTATGTTGGCAGCTACAGAGGTTTAGGCGAAAATATTTCTTATGGAACTAACCACAGCAGCGCAGTTCCTATCGTATTAGAGTTGTTGATAGATAATAATAACAAGGATTATGGCCATCGTCGAAATATTCTTTCGCCATCGTTTGAAAGCATCGGGCTTTCTATTCAACCGCATACCAAATACGGTTATACTTGCGTACAAGATTTCGGCGCAGGCATCGAGTAAGTGCCTGCGGCAAAATTGTCTGTTCCTATAATATATTGTTATTTGTGACATTACGAGAGCGAGAATCATTTGTGTGAATATTCATTCTGCTCAAATAGGTGTATTTTCATACACTTTTCGTTACACATACTGTTTTGAATTTCAACTGCTTCTAAGGCTTCTGTATATAAATTTAAAGAATGTGTTTAAAGATAATAATTTACTTATGCTACGCACTTGCCCTGCGTAACATGAGTAAATTATTTTTTTTCTTGATTTTGTAAAAAAAAATCAACTTTTTACCAAAAAATTCATACCTTTGCTCTTCAAACCTTACCGCAGGTCAGCATTAGTCAATAACCATTTAACTTAATGCCATGCACACACAAACGCTTCCGTCGACTTCCGTCGACTTCCGTCGACTTCCGTCGACTTCCGTCTTATTTAAGCTGTTCATCTAAAAAGCTCTTAATGATGTTCGTATTTTTATTTTTGGTAGGCAATTTTGCGCTTGGGCAATTTGGCGGAAGTACGCCGACAGGGCAAGACTCCGCTTTGCTGCGTTTGGCTCCAATGGATTATTTCGACTATCTCATGAAAGCCGACCGACCGTTTGCCGAAGCCGTAGGTTTGGCACAAAACTATATTATGGCTAACGAAAATCGCCCCGAAATCAACCGCCTAAAAAAAAGAATGGGACGGTTTTACAATTTCTGGTATAGCCGCATGGCACCGACCGAACGCGTTTCCGAAGCAAATCTGCGCGGAATAGACCGTGCAGTAAGCAATAGATGTGCGCCGCCTAATATACTCGCACCTGCTTGGCAGCAACTCGGACCCGTAGTTCTGAACGAAGAGATAGAAGGGCGTTTTAATCGGGTGTACTCGCCGCAAGGCTCGCCTACTATTATTTATGCGGCGGGTTCGGCAGGCGGTTTGTTTAAAACAACAAACAGCGGCGGCGACTGGGAAAACGTGACGGACGGCATCGGCGTACCCGGACTGGGTATAAATGATATGATTGCCGACCCGTCTGACCCTGTGAACACGCTCTATATTGCGACGGGCTATCTCGGTTTGGTGTTTGAACCTGCTACCTCGTATGGCGCGGGTATTTACAAAACAACAAACGGCGGTACTACCTGGATCTTATGCGCAAGCACAGCCAACGCCTTATACACCAAACTATTGATAGCAAAGGACGGAACAAATACCATCATCTACGGCTTGACGATGGATAAACTGTATAAAACAACAGATGATTGGCAAACAAAAACCGACTTGGGGGTGATGAATTTTCAGCCATTGCCTAATAATACGCAAGAGATATATACGGATATGGCAGTTGTGCCAAGCAATCCGTATAGCGTTATCGTCACAAGTTTAGGCGGTGGCGTAAGCCCGTTAGCACATACGGTTGTTTGTGGAAACACAGCTGCCACAGTACCTGCGTGGCACGAGCTTGTTTACCCGTCTCACCTGAATACAAATCCTATTGCGATGTCGGTAGATCGTGGACCTTTAACAAATGATACCCGACTTTTTGTTTGCGCCTATAGCTATCATGCCTATCCGACCGAATTGTATGCGGTGAACTTTGATATGGCGGGTAACGAGACGGTCGCACTGCCCTTAAATTTACAAATACCGAGTGAGAGTAGAATCAATGGCGAATTTGTAATTCTACCGAACGGCGCAGACCCTAGTTTGCCGATAGAAATCTATCTTCCCTTACAAGCAAGCATCCGTTTTATAGAACTAACACCGAGCGGTGCTAGTTATAATACAGGCGCAATTGTTGGCGGAACAGCAACAGTAGGAGCGAGCGTACAGTTAGTTACAGGCTCGATGCACAATGATTTCAGAGGGCTTGATTTTAATAACGTGAACCGCTCGACCCTTAATCATACTGGATTGTACGAGGGTTTATTGGTAGTGAATGATGGCGGCGTAGTTCGCTACGGCACTTATAACAGCGCACTGATTTGGAAAAACCTACTCGGTGCAGCTACCCGACCGTTAACAGGGCATGAACTATACGGGCTATCACTTGCGCAAAACAAGCAACCGAACGGGCTAAATATTTTTACAGGCGGCGTAGATAATGGCTCGTTTGGCTACCGTGTGACAAGCGGCGTGGGTGCTTGGGCGCAAATAGGCGGCACAACCGACGGCAACGACCCCATCATTGATTGGAGCGATAATACAAATTATTTTTATAAAACATTGGCTACTCATACTTTCTACTCGGCTAATAATAATAGTATAAACCCAGGTGGCACTGGCTGGCTCCCTTTTTACACGACGCAAGACCCGATACGCCCCAAAATAATTATAGTAGCAGAGAAAGACTGGATTAAACGCTACTCCTATACCCCTACTACAGGTTTTATTTTATTAGGTACGGGGAGTATTTTGCCGCAAACAACGTTATCGGGCATCGCTATCGCCCCTACAAATTCTGATGTCGTGTATGTCACAACTAGCTGGAATAGGACTATACATCGCTCTACCGATGGCGGTTTAACCTTTGCGCAAAGCCACGATTTAGGGCATGCTTGGATAACGGCAGTAGCCATTGACCCGACCGACGAAAACCAATTAACCGTGGCTACTGGCGGTTTTAATACGGGTATTGCTCAAGGCTCGTGTAATGGTGTCGAAAAAGTTTGGCACATAAGCTACGACCCGGCTACACAAACCTTTACACAAACAGATATATCTGCGGGTATTTGCAACGCGCCGATTAATTCGGTGAAATATCAAACAGGCGCAAATGCTTTGGGCGGCGCGGTACTCTGGGCAGGCACGGATATGGGCGTGTACCGCTATGAGCCAAGCACGGGCGTATGGGAGTCTTACAACACGGGTTTTCCATATTGCCTCGTTAATGATATTGAAATAGACCCGTGCGAAGGAAAAATTTACGCTTCCACCTATGGGCGAGGGGTTTGGAAAAACGATTTGCCAAACTTTTCACCGACCACTTTTCCCTCCGTCAGTATTGCAAGTAATGTAACCGACTGCGAAGCCGTTTTGACCGCTACTATTGCTAACCAAGCCTCAACTGTTCATAATTTTCTTTGGAGTACAGGCGAAATAGCCACTTCGCCAACAGCCCTAACAAACGCAATAGCCGTGCATCATAGCGGCACTTACACGGTTATCGCTTCGGGCGGCGGCACTTGTGTAGCAACAGCCTCTATTGCGGTTTCTGTTTTTGAGCCAACCGTCACGCTAACGTCTTCTATTACAACCCCTCTGTGTGCAAATACATCAGTGACACTACAAGCGGGAGTGGGCAACCCTAGTTTGTCTAATGCTGTGTGGCACTGGGGCGCACTTTCAAGCTCAATAGGCTCTGCTATTACCATACTACCACAAGGGGCAGGTGGAACAACCTCTATTACTACAACCTATACGGTGACAGTCACAGATGGCGCAACCTGCACCGCGACAGGCAGTATTGACATTACCGTTTTGAATAACTGCTGCCCTGTGCCGCCGCCATTCCAAGAAATACAGCCACGCAGCGCGACGGCTTCGCAAATTGCCGCGAATATTGCCGCAGGAAAACTCCTGCCGAATGTCGCCGCCGCAAGCACTGCGCAGCAAATCGTCATATCGGGGCAGTCGGGTAGTGAACTCGTGATAGACGACGATTACACCTTTTTTAATAGCACTATTCAGTTGGGAACGGGCTGTAAAATAACCGTAGCAACGGGTAAAACACTGACTTTGCTCGGCTGCACGGTGGAAAGTTGCGGCGCGAGTTTATGGGATAAAATGGAAGTGCTCGGCGGCGGAACCTTGCTCATTGATGAGTGTGTTTATACCGATAGGTCGGGGATTCTTGTGCGAAAACCGACTACGATAAAAGACGGCGATAATGGCATTTATGTGAAAGAAGAAAACGCTACACTGGCGATTAAAAATGCTGTTTTTGAAAGTAACTACGTTTCCATCTACTTAGATGGTACGGATATACAAACGAGTGCAACCTTACCAATTTCCTTTCAGTGCAATTCTACAGTGTTTAAAGGCGTAGCAGACATCGGCAGTACAAAAATAGCCGCAGTACATACAGGTATTCACTATCCTGCTACAGGTCTTTTTTTACTCAACGCACATATTAGTTTAAACCCGATTAGTTTAGACCCGACTGACGGCGTAATAAGCGGCGGCAGCACCTTATTTACGGATATGACAAACGGCATTTTATCTATTGACTCTGATATAAACCTCGGTGCTTGCCGCTTTGTTAATC
>JBEEMU010000409.1:0-3382 GCA_041192485.1 Bacteroidota bacterium
ATGCTCGCTTCAAACACAGCTTCGCAACCACCGAAGACTTGCAAGCCGTTTGCGAAAAACACTATAAAAAACCCTTAGACTGGTTCTTTAAAGAATGGGTTTATGGCGAGTTTTTCCCAAGCTATCGCGTTACTTACACCCAAGCAAAAAAAGGAAAACCCGTTGAATTGAATTTGGAACAGTTAAAACGCCAAACAATACCTGCTGTTTTCAAGATGCCGATGCAAGTTTTAATCACCTTTGATGATGGCACAACGCAAGTAGAAACGATTGAAAATGCACAAGAAGCCCAAAAATATTCGTTCAAAGTTCCTGAAAAAAAGGGACTACAAAAATTGACCATCGACCCCGATGAGTGGATTTTGAAACAAGTACCCGTTGAAACTCATATACGCGGAACACGCAAAATATTTGAAGTGAAATCCTTGAAAATGGCAGCCGATAATAGCAACTTAGGCATTCAAATTATTTCGGCTAAAAAACAAGACCTGACCGCAATCGTCTATGATTTGTTAGGAAATGAAGTGTATAAACAAGTATTTCCGAATGTTTACCAAATTTTTGACGGCACTATCACCCCAACTTCGCCGTTTAAACCTGGAATGTATAAGGTGAAAATAGAAGGCAATGATGTCGTTATCACGCAACCTTTCACCGTCCCGCGCTTGCGCTAACAAACACACAGTCGCTTTAAATACAGTATGAAATCAACTTTATCGCCAGAAAACTGGGTGCAATTTTATGCAGATTACCTCTTTTCTCATGCGCTTTATAAAACCAATAAACGGGAAGTTGCCGAAGATTTGGTGCAAGACACTTTCCTTGCCGCCTTGCGTGGCAAAGACGGCTTCAAGGGCGATTGCGCCGAGAAGACGTGGCTGGTACGCATTCTAAACAATAAAATTATCGATTATTATCGCAGCACAAAGCAGGGGCAAGACTATGAAGAATATATTGCCGAAACCGAAGACCATTTTCACGATTCTTTTTTCAGTATGAATGAAAACGCGAGGTGGAGCAAAGCCGTACCCTTTATGCACTATGCAAATGCTGCCGACGATTACTTAAAACAAAAAGAATTTCAAGCTATTTTAGATAAATGTTTACAAAATATGCCGCTGAAATTGCGTCAAGTTTTTGTTCAAAAGTATATTGATGATAAAAATGCGGACGATATTTGCAAGGAATACGAGCTTACTTCGTCTAATTACTGGGTTATCATACATCGCGCAAAAGTGCTTCTGCGCACTTGTTTGGAACGCAATGAAGTCCTTTAAGGTGTAACTTGAAGGCGTAACTTGAAGAATAATAGTTCATTCGCTTACATTCTCTATATGAAAACAATTCTTGGAAAAATTTTGCATGGCTGCCAAGACGTTTCCATGCTTATTGTCCGCTCGTCAGACACAGAACTCTCTTTGTCGGAGAAAGTTCTACTGCATAGCCATCTTTTATTTTGTAAATGCTGTAAAAACTTTATCAAAGAATCGACCGCAATAGATAAATCTTTAGAAGTTTACTTTAAAGAGATGGAAACCGCCCCGCGTCACACGCTTTCCGACGATTTTAAGTTCGCCTTAGCAAAAAAGTTGGCAGAGTAGGAGAGGAGAGAGAGTAGGAGAGGAGAGAGTAGGAGAGGAGGGAATAGGTAATATAGGAGTGAATTTAACTTTATCAAATTAATTTTTTACAAAAAATGTCTTCTTTCGAATATACAGGCGACGAAGTGCTTGACGTGATGTCGCAATTTGCGCCGAACCGCAATAATGGGGTTGAAATGATGATTCGCACGGCTTTCGGTATTGTGAGTCGCCCGAATAAGTCTTTTTCAATTTGCGAATTTGGCGCAGGGCGCGGCGAATTTATCGACCGCTTTCGCGGAAATGAGCATATTGTCACTTATGCGACCGATTTAGATGAAACCTATTGCGCTCGACTTGCCGAACGACACAAAGCGTTCGCAAACCTCGCGGCATTGCCCGAACAGATGAACGGGATTTTTGCTATCGACGTGCTGGAGCATATTGAAGACGACCGCGCAGCCCTACGCGAACTTTATAATACGCTCGCACCGAATGGCAAACTTTTAATTTACGTTCCTGCGCGTATGGAACTCTACTCGCCGTTTGATAAGGCTATCGGCCATTTTAGACGCTACCACTTGCCCGATTTAAAACAGAAGGCTTTGGACGCAGGATTCGAAATAGAAATGATTAAATACCACGACTTCCTCGGATATTTCGCTTCTTTTTATAATAAACTGATGACGAGCGATGAAAATGCAGGCTTAAACCCGAAAGCAGTGGCTATTTATGATAAATTTCTCGTTCCTACTACTGAATTTATTGAAAATATTATTCGAAAGCCGCCTATTGGTAAAAATGTACTGCTGGTAGCGCGAAAAAAAGGATAGTTCCATCATAAAAAAGCGGTTACTTCTTAAAAAGAAGCAACCGCTTTTCTACTTTATGATTTCAACTATTCTTATACTAAATCAAAACGGTCTAAATTCATGACTTTATGCCAAGCCGCTACAAAGTCGTTTATAAATTTCTCATGAGCGTCTTCGCAAGCGTACACCTCGGCAATCGCTCGCAACTCTGAATTGGAGCCCAAAATAAGGTCGACGCGTGTGCCTGTCCAATTAATTTTACCTGTTGTGCGGTCGCGTCCGTCGAAGCTGTCTTGTGCGTCGGTTTTCGCAAACCATTTTGTACTGAAATCGAGCAAATTCACGAAAAAATCATTACTCAAAACTTCTGGGCGATTTGTGAAAACACCGTGTTTTGAGTGGTCGAAGTTCGTGTTTAATACGCGCATACCTGCCAATAAGACAGCCATTTCAGGAGCCGTCAGGCTCATTAATTGCGCTTTGTCTATCAATATTTCTTCGGCTGATACGGTGTATTTGGTTTTCATATAATTGCGGAAGCCGTCGGCACTTGGCTCTAAAACGGCGAATGAATCCACGTCGGTTTGCGCTTGAGTAGCGTCGGCACGTCCGGGCGAGAACGGCACTTTTGTTGCATAGCCTGCTGCTTCAATTGCTTTTTCTACGGCTGCACAACCGCCCAAAACAATAAGGTCGGCCATAGAAACTTGCTTGCCATCGGTTTGCGCAGCATTAAAATCAGTTTGCACACCTTCCAAAACAGCTAATACTTTTGCCAATTGTGTCGGATTGTTTACTGCCCAGTCTTTTTGCGGAGCCAAACGGATTCGCGCACCATTTGCGCCGCCGCGTTTATCGGAGCCGCGGAAAGTAGCGGCTGAAGCCCAGGCCGTAGCAGTCAATTCTGAAACCGATAAGTCGGTTGCCAGAATTGTGGCTTTCAAGTTTTCAATATCTTGGTCATCGATGCCCTTATAAGTAACCGCAGGA
>JBEEMU010000410.1:0-4532 GCA_041192485.1 Bacteroidota bacterium
CTTGATAATAAATATTTGTATCGTATAAATGTCTGACGAACTCAATCCACAGCCCGAAATCTCGCGTTTCGAACGCCGCTACCGCTTGGTAGTTGTGAACGACGAATCGTATGAAGAGTTAGGCTCTTACCGTTTAACCGAGCTAAATGTGTATGTTGCCCTTTGTGCATCATTCGTAGCTACCTTGCTTTTTTGTGTGCTGCTTTTTGTGTTCACACCACTCAAAAACCTAATACCTGGTTATGCCGATGTCAATGCGTTAAGCAATAGAAAAGAGATAGTCAAGGTGTTTAAACGAGTAGATTCCTTGGAAGACGTGTTAGGCGCACAGGCTATTTACCTGCAATCTATTGGCAAAGCCATGCGCGGCGAGAAAGAAGCAAGCGGCTTGACGGTTCCGTCGGAGGTGCAAGATTTTGCGAAAGCACACCCCGCAACGGCGGCTAAAACAACCGAATCGGCGGCAAATACGACGGCGGCAAGCAAACAAGAAACGGCAGCCGTCGATGCCATCAATTTCATTGCACCTGTTAGCAAAGGCATCATAACCGATGTTTTTAACGTACTTCCTGGCCATTATGGCATCGATATTGCCGCACCAAAAGACTCGCCCATTCAAGCCGTTGCCGACGGCATTGTCATTTGCGCAACGTGGACGGTTGATACAGGTTACATTATCGGCATACAGCACGCCAATAATATAGTCACCTTTTATAAACACAATTCCGTTTTATACAAAAAAGTAGGCACCGAAGTCAAGGCAGGCGAAGCGATTGCGGTCATCGGCAATACGGGCGATTTGTCGTCGGGGCCACACCTTCATTTCGAGCTTTGGAACAACGGCAAAGCTGTTAATCCGAGCGAATATATCCAATTATAAAAATTACTCTTTTTACCATATAGCATTTATTTTACCTTTTTTTATTATGTTCGGAAGTAGCAATAAAGAAGCCGCACCACAAGCGGCGAACAGCAACAGCGCAAAGGGTGCAGCACCCTCGCAAGGCGGCGCAAACCTTTTAGCAAAAGGCACCACGGTAGAAGGCTCTATCGTTTGCGACGGCGATATTCGCATCGATGGCGTATTGCGTGGCAGTTTAGACTGCAAAGCGAAGGTTGTCATCGGCCCTACAGGCGTAGTTGATGGCGATATAGTTTGCCAAAACGCCCTCATTGAAGGCAAATTTGACGGCAAACTCAATTGCAAAGAAATGCTTTCTTTGCGCGGAACCGCAAACGTAACGGGCGACGTTAGTACCCTCAAACTCGTTGTAGAAGCAGGCGCGTTATTCAATGTAACGTGCAAAATGGGCGGCAAATAATTTAATTCAATAAAATGTCATACACCGCTTTTGGCACACAAGTAGCGATGGTAGCTGGAGCATTAGCCTTGCTGATACTCTTAGTGCCGCCGTTTGCCCTTTATGCTCCCTTTGCTTGGGGCAGTTGGTTGTTTTTTCTAAATATGACCGTTTTGCTCTTCGTTTTTGCAAAACAAAGCATATTAAGCAGCAATAAAAACCATTTTTCCATGATATTTTTTGGCGGCACCATCATCAAAATGTTGCTTTCACTCTCCTATTTATTATGGTATAAAATAGTAAAACTACCTGCAAGCTCGATGTTTATCGCTCCTTTTCTGACTTGCTTTGTGGTTTTTACGGTTTTTGAAATTATTTTTTTAACAAAAATTGCAAGAGAGTGAGCTTTTTCGAACCTTATCTAAGAATAAACGGATAAGAATAAACGGATAAGAATAAACGGATAAGGATAAACGGATAAGGATAAACGGATAAGAATAAACTGAAAAGGATAACTGAAAAAACTAAAAAATATGTTTTCCACCAAATCCACACGGTATAAAAAAATTTCAAAACTACTAATCTTTTTTTTAGTAATTACCGCTTTACCAAATAACGCTTTCGCGCAAACGCCACACAAGCATTTGCGCAAAGGCAATACCGCCTACGACGACGGCAACTTCACCGCCGCCGAAGAAAGCTACAGAAAAGCCTTGGAGCAAGGCGATAAAACGGTGAAAAGCCCGTATAACTTGGGGAACGCCATTTACCAGCAAAAACGCTACGATGAAGCCCTAAAGCATTATGAAAATGCCCTAACTTTAACAAACTCGCCAGCGCAAAAAGCCAAAATTCATTATAATATGGGCAACACTTATATGGCGCAGAAAGAGTATAAAAAAGGAATAGAGGCGTATAAAAATGCGTTGCGGCTGCTGCCAAACGACCCGAATGTTCAGCATAACCTCTCGGTAGCTTCGCGCTTGAAAAGACAGCAAGAAAAAGAGCAGCAACCCGACAATAATAAAGATAACAAACAGAATAAAGACCCGAAAAAAGACCAAAAGCCGCCGCAAGGCGATAATCAAGCACAGGGAAAACAAGACCCGAAAAACGAAAATAAAGATAAGCAAAAACCGCAACAAACCGCTCAAAAAGGGGAAACATCGGGGGATAAACCCCCACAAACAGCAGATTCGCAACCCGCGCAAGATTTAAAACACGACCAAGCACGCGAACTATTGCGCATTATGGACAATGAAGAGCGAAAGGTTCAAGAAAAAGTCCACAAAGCAAAAGGCGCAGCCGTAAAAAACGGCAAAGATTGGTAACGCTTCGTTTTTTAACGCTTCGTTTTTTAACGCTTCTTGCCATACCTTGCCGCTCTAAACTCTTTATGCAAACAGAAAAAATACCTATTTACGACCTATACTCAAAAGATTGTAACGGACTCGAACAAGTAGTCGACAGCACTATTCACGCCTTAGTCACCGACCCGCCCTACGGTATCGGCTTTCAGGGCAATTATTGGGATAAAAACCTGCCTAAACGCGAAATTTGGGAGGGCTGCCTGCGTGTGCTTAAACCAGGCGCGTATGGACTCGTGTTCTCCTCCGTCCGCCTAATGCACCGCCTAATGGTCGACCTCGAAGACAGCGGCTTCATCATAAAAGACGTGCTGATGTGGGCTTACCTCAACGGTATGCCTAAAAGCCGCAATGTAGGCTTAGATATTGATAAAGTATTGGGCGTGGAAAGCGAAATTATCGGCACCTACAATTATCAACAAGGCTATAAAAAAGACGGAGCCGACTCGTATTTGGCACCAAAAGGCAAGCCAAAAAAAATGCCTGCTTCGCCAACAGGGCTGCAATTTGATGGCGCAGGTTTGGGTATAAAACCCATTTACGAACCCATTATTTTGATACAAAAACCCTTAGAAAAAAAGCTGACCGTAGCCAAAAATATCGTAAAACACGGCACGGGCGCACTCAATTTGGAGCAAACCCGTATCCCGTATTCCGAGGGCGAAACAAAGGTAGGCCATAATCCGCATCCCGAAGGCCGCGTAGCCGCAAACTTAATTCGCACCGAAGCCTTTGACGACGAATACGATAAGTTTTTTTTAGTGCCAAAAGTCCGCCAATCAGCCGAGCCATACAACACGCACCCGACCAAAAAACCAGTAGAACTGATGCACCATTTACTCAAATTAGTGTCGTTTGATGGGCAAACCATACTCGACCCCTTTATGGGAAGCGGTAGCACGGGCGTGGCAGCCTTGCAGCTCAATCGCGAATTTATCGGCTACGAATGGGACGAAAATTATTTCAAAATTGCGAAACAACGCATCGAAGAAAGCCTGCTACCCGTTGAACCAAAAAACAAGAAAGCCGTTAAAAAAACGCCTATTCCGAAGGTGAAAATAGAAGTACAAGCCGAAATAGCTCCTACCACTCTGGCTATAAAAGCAGAAAAACCAGTGCGGAAAACGCCGAAAAAAGGGAAAAAAATAATTATTGACTATAATTTTTAAGAAAGTAAAATAGAATGTAATTGTTTAGGTCTGCGGTTTAAACGAAATTTAAAAACCTCTTGCGTCTTCTTTACCTTCCGCTCCACGAAAGGCTGCGGTAACTCTGCGAAGGGCTGCGTTTAAAAAATAACGCCGCGTTTCAGACCACAAACCACCTAAATTCTACATCAAACATCTCCTGCTCCTACTTGAAATAATGGCTATCAAAAAGAAATCACACCTAATTACGGCGGCTCTTCCGTATGCAAACGGGCCGCTACACATCGGACACTTAGCAGGCGCATACCTCACTGCCGATATTTACGCCCGCTACTTGCGGCTGGCAGGCGAAGAAGTCGTTTTTGTTTGCGGAAGCGACGAGCATGGCGCAGCAATTACCATTCGTGCGAAAAAAGAGGGTATTTCGCCCCAGGAAATCGTAGATAAATACGATGCGCAAATAAAAGAAACGTTCCAACGTTTGGGTGTTTCCTTCGATATTTACCACCGTACCTCCGACCCATTACACCATCAAACGGCACAGGATTTTTTTCTAAATTTAGCGGAAAAGGGAGAATTTTCAACCGAAAACTCCGAGCAATATTACGACGAAATCTACAATCAGTTTTTAGCTGACCGCTATATTCAAGGAACTTGCCCAAAATGTGCAAACCCAAACGCCTTTGGCGATCAATGCGAAAAGTGCGGCTCGACGC
>JBEEMU010000411.1:0-7261 GCA_041192485.1 Bacteroidota bacterium
AAACAATCGGTTAAGCGTCTGCGATAAGGGCTCTGGAAACAAACCGTAAGATATTGAGCTTCGCATCAACCGTTTTGCGCATATTCTGTTCTTTTTCATGGTAAAAAAAATTATTGCACCACTTTTTATACTGGCAGCATGGGGAACCATTGTTGCCAGTATTTTATGCTATTTGGCGCGTTATATTTCGCCCGAATGGTGTTCGTGGCTGCCCTTTTTCGGTTTATTTTACCCCATTTGGCTGTTCTTGCAGCTTGCTTTGGCAGCGTGGTGTTTGAAGTATAAAAAACAAATTTTCCTTTATTTACTAGGCGTTTTTTTGCTCGGACTCGGACATTTAGGCGGCATCTTTCAGTGGCAACGCCATGCACAACCACGCACTTCAGTAAGAAATAGTTTTACCATCATGTCGCATAATACTGAAGGTTTGCTGAATATAGATTACCAATATTTTGGCTTAAAAAATAAAACCTTAGAAAAATCGGTGAATGAAATAAATCTTATCAAAAAATTCCGCCCCAACATTCTTTGTTTACAAGAGTCGGTTTGGTATGCCAAATTTACCGACAGTTTAGCCAAAAAACTGCCCCAGCCCTTTGTTTACCCGTATAGTGCCTATGCCAACCGCACCGCCTTGCTCATTTATAGCGACTTCCCGATTCTTCGATTCAAGCATTTTATAAAAACGAATAATGCAAGCAATGGTGCTATTTACGCCGATTTGCAAGTAGATAATAAGGTCATTATTCGCGTTTTTAATATTCATTTGCAGTCGAATAAATTGGGTAAAAATGCAGACCGACTGATTACGAATATCGACAATATCAACGAAAGTGAAGGGCGTGGCGTGTATAAAACGGCTTACCATCGCTTGCGCGACACTTGGCTCATTCGCGCCAAGCAAGTAAATGAAATTGCCGACTCGATAGCGCGTAGCCCCTATCCCGTCGTTATTGTAGGCGATTTTAATGACACGCCTTCGTCCTACTCTTACCAATCACTCGTGAACGGCAGGCAAGATGGCTTTAAAATAGGCGGACGATGGCTAAGTTTCACCTATAATGGCTTGCTGCCCGCCCTCAGCATCGACCATATTTTTGCGAGCAATGATTTGCCTGTTTTAGGCTTTCGGGTCATTCGCGAAGGAAAATCAGACCATTTCCCCGTTCGTGCGGAAATCGGGTACTGATTTATACGGCATCTTAACGCTGCACGGCTTATAGACCCGACAGTATTAACTGGAAACACTACTAAGTACTTAGTAGTATATCAATAATCATGGTTTTGGAAGCCGGTAAAACGGAGTCGACAAGAAAGTGCCAACTTGTACATGACAAATCGGCACTTTCCTGCTTTAAAACCCAATACTGTAAGTCCAAATATTGTGCCAAAAAGTATTGTAAGCCTATTTTTACCGATTTTTTATAAATAAAATAAAAAAAACCGCATTTTCAAGAGAAAATACGGTTTTTAAATATTTGTTGGCTTACCAGGATTCGAACCTAGACAAACAGAACCAAAAACTGTTGTGCTACCTTTACACCATAAGCCAATCCTGTGTTTTGCGGTGCAAAGATACGACTATATTTTTGATTGATGCAAGTTTTTTTACTTTTTTTTATAAAATTTATTTTTTTAAATAAAAATAAGCCGTAACCGATAAATAATCGCTACATTAAATCCTATTTAACGGGGTTTCAAAACCGTTCCTTATTTATACACTACGACTTAGTTTTGCAACGATTTGTCGGTTTTTTGTCTAAATACAAAAAAAATAAAAAAAATAAATCCCGAAAGGCAGCGTTTGCCAATCGGGATTCGTTATGTTAATATATTGATGCAAGGACAAGACTCGAACTTGTGACCTTTGGGTTATGAGCCCAACGAGCTACCTACTGCTCCACCTTGCGATCTTTGATAGTGCAAAGGTACGATGAGTTTTTATATTTCGCACCATTAATGTCGATATTTATTTTTATTTATTTATTTTTATATTTCTAAACCTTTTTTTATCACCATTTTTCAATCTATTTATGGCATGACCGCTACACTAATTTACACATTAAGTCTCGCAGTTGTTTATTTCACGCGCAAAGCCTTACACGGTTTTGTGGCGCGTACTTTTTAATATTCAAAAAACTATTTAGCGGTTTGTAGGTGGCAGTGTATAAATAATCACGGCTTTGAAACTCTGTAAAACAGGGACACCTTAGGGCAATGATAAGCCCTGTTTATTTCGCCGCAGTTATCAAAACAGCCCGCTAAATAGTTCTTTTTTTGCCGTATCTTTGCGGCTCAAAAGTGATTTATTAAAAAATAAATAGATAGAATGGAGCTTAAAAGCACTATTGAAGCTGCGTGGGACAACCGCGAATTGCTTAAAAATGCCGATATTCAAGCGGCAATCCGCAGCGTCATCGAGCTGTTAGACAAAGGCAAACTTCGAGTTGCGGAACCTACGCCTGCGAGCTGGCAGGTGAATGAATGGGTGAAAAAAGCGGTTATTCTTTATTTCCCGATTCAACCAATGGAAACAATTACGATGGGGCCGCTCGAATTTCACGACAAAATACCTGTAAAACGCGACTATGCGGCGCAAGGTGTGCGGGTCGTGCCTCATGCGATTGCTCGTTATGGGGCGTTCCTTGAAAAAGGCGTAATTTTAATGCCTTCCTATGTCAATATCGGCGCATATATTGGCGCAGGCACTATGGTTGATACTTGGGCAACGGTGGGTTCTTGCGCTCAAATCGGGCAAAACGTGCATTTGAGCGGCGGTGTAGGCATAGGCGGCGTACTTGAACCCGTGCAAGCCGCGCCCGTCATCATCGAAGACAACTGCTTCATCGGCTCGCGCTGTATCGTGGTGGAAGGTGTGCGCGTAGAAACCGAAGCGGTGCTTGGCGCAAATGTGGTGCTTACGGCAAGTACCAAAATTATAGACGTAAGTGGTAGCGAACCCATAGAATATATCGGGCGTGTGCCGTCGAGAAGCGTAGTGATACCAGGCACTTACCAAAAACAATTTGCCGCAGGCACTTACGGCGTTCCGTGCGCCCTCATTATCGGCAAACGCAAAGAAAGTACTGACAAAAAAACATCGCTCAATAATGCTTTACGCGAGTATGATGTAGCGGTTTAGTAGAGAAAATAAAAAGTGTGCAGCGCAAAATATTGCGCCGCACACTTCTCTTTTTTCAAAAACTATCAAACTATAAAAACTTCCTTTCTAACGGGTACTATTCTACAATCAATCGTTTCGTTACGCTGCCTTTATCGGTAGCGATAGTTACATTATAAACGCCTGAAACAAGCGAGGTTATAGCTAAGGTATAGCTGCTGCGCTCTTGAATAATATCGGTAATAACAAGTTGCCCCAACATATTTGTCACCTCTATTTTAGAGGCTTTCAAGTCATTTAATTGAATAGAAACTTGGTTAGAAGCGGGGTTAGGAAATAAGCCAACTTGCGCTGCCAAGCTATTGCCGTTTTCGGTTGCCAAAACAGTGCTTTGTAAAACAGTATGCATATTCTGCTCTGCAAACGGTTTGAGCACGCCTTGCGCATTCACAACCATAATATTAGAAATAGTAGGTGCAAATAAGCGAGTAGCCATCACACGGCCGCTGATATTATCGGTAATCGTGAAGCCTACTGTTCCTATTTTTCCGTAGCCGTTTACGGCGGTATGCGCTTTGCGCGTTACTGCCAAATCCAACTGTCCGTCTGCACGACTATCGTGTTTGAAAGGGTAAACATTGGCAGTTGTTCCCAAAAAGGCATTTGTATTGTAAGAAAGCGTAATTTCGCTGCCTCCTGCAATCAGTTCGGTCGGGTAATTGATGGTAAATGCTGCGCCGTAAATGTCTTGCGTCGGATTTGCGGCATTGCCCAACATAATATCGGCATAAACAACCGAGCTATTTCCTACTTGAATCGTGTCGCCCGTAAATTGCAAATAAACAGGAACGGGAGCCGTTAGTAAGCGGTTTGTTGCCGAAACGCCATTATGTGTGCGGTTGTAATTTTGTGTAATTGCAGGAACGTCATCGCCATTAATCGTACCATTTCCGTTCGAGTCGGCGTGTTTCATATCAACGGCCGAGTTCGGGCTTACATTATTCCAGTCAGCTGCGCTATGTGCATACCAACCAATCGAGTTATCGGCTCGGGGCGTACCCGTGCTGCCCCAGTCTAAACCGATGCTCAACACATCAAAATTATTGGCTAAACCATCGTGATTCGCATCGCCCGGAAATACGCAGTTGCCTGCCAAACAAGTGCTATCAAGTGGGTGCGTATTTACTATAATATCGTGGCAAACAACGCCATGACAACCGCAGGGGAACGTTGGGCAGGTTGCCAAGTTATTGGCTTCTAAACAAACGTGGTAAATGCCGTCGGCTGCAAAAGTATGGGTAATATTCATATCGTGCGAAACGCTGCCATCGCCAAAATGCCAAGTGCCGTTGGTAATCCACGAAGTAGAATTTGTGCTGTTGAACGCAACTATTCCGCCTTGAACACTATAAGTAAAGTCGGCAATGCAAGGCGTGGTAGGCGTTGCAATAGTGAGCGTGTCTGTAAAGCTACTAGAGCAACCGTTGCCGCTTACTTCCAAACGAACAAGAAAAGGCCCTGCACCCGAAAACGTATGCGTTATACCGTGTAAATTAGGGTATGCTACCGTACTACCCGAGAAATGCCAGCTTGCATGGGTGTAGTTGCCAGTGGAGGTATTGATAAAATGGAAGGTATTGGGCGCACTCGAATCAGGAATTGCGACAAATGAAGCGGTTAAATTGCAGGCATTAGGAGTTGCTGCAATAACGACGGTCGTGCAGTAGTTGCCAAAGCAAGCAAGTCCAGCGGGTATAACGGCGCATATTTCATAAGTGCCAGCCCCTGAATACGGGAACGAAGCTGTACCCGTTGCGTTCATACCATGATGAACGCCTGCTACCGACCAGTAGCTTGTTGGGGGTATGCCTTGTGCAGGATTATTGCTACCAAAAGCCACCGAAATTTGCCCGTTTAACGTGTCGATGACGCTTACAGAATAGGCGCAGGCGGTGGTATTTGAAACGCTTACCGTATCGCAATGATTAAACGTGCAACCGTTGGCATCTGTTACGCCGATACAGCTGCCATAAGCACCTGCTGCGCCGTAAGTAAAGCTCTGGGTGTATGGGTTCGCACTGCCAGTAGTTGTTAGGGTATGCCCTGCGCCTGTATGCCAAACGTAGGTGTAAGGAGCGGTGCCGCCTGTTACGCTTGTAGCAACGGTTGCCACCAAAGCCTGCGTAGTAGTTGTCACCGTACCCGTCATATTGCATGTAGGCAGAGCGGTTACTACAACCGCGTGGCAGGTGCTTGAATTGCACGAAATACTCGAATCCACCAAGGTCATACACACAGTATAAGTGCCTGTATGGGCGTAGGTATGCGTGGCGGCGTGTAGGTCGTGCGAGGCTGTACCGTCGCCAAACGCCCACGTTGCGGTATAGGCTTGATTGGGGTTCAATACCGATGTGTTCGTAAAAGTAAACGTTGCGCCCGACGAGCTGGCTGCAAAACTTGCGGTACAAGGGGCTTGCGCATTTGCTCCAAAGCTACCTACTAATAAAAGTAGCACGAGCATAGTCCAATTTTTGATGTTTGCTATCATAATAGAATAATGAGGAAAAATTGATATGATTTTTTTTGATTGAGATAATATTTTAACTACGATTTTTGGTAACGTCGACGATGACCTTTTTTGATAATGCAAAGGTGCGACAAGTTTGAAACCTAAAAAAGTACATTTTTCTTAATTTATATCCTTTCTTTTTTTAAAAAAAAATTATAAATACTTGATTTACTGTACTTTATTTTTAAAAAAAGCACTAAAAATATCTTTTTAAAAAATAATTTTCAGTAAAAAACCTCTTTTTAAAAAATAAACAACCGCGCTACTCGTTTGGAAACGGGTGGCGCGGCTTGTTTTTTTAGTAGATTTTATTCCGCTATTAATTTCATCGGCTATCAGACTGCGCCAGTATCAAGAGCAAGAGCAATGGTATCTACACCTATTTTACAAGGAAGGGTTATCAAACTATCCTTATCCTTCCGTTTGAATGGGTACTTTTTCATAATAACCCCTTACGATTAATAGGAAACTCACCTGTATATACATATCCATTGATTTGGATAGTTAGCTTTTATTTCATCAATAGTTAATACTTCCATACGAGAATATTTAGTTTCAAAACGCAAATATACGACTTTTTTATCGTTCTACGCTAAAAAGTGCTGTTATTAAGGTGCAGCATTTCGCTGTCCTAATCCACATATAATTTCAGCGTTTCCTGCACACCATTCAAACTCATACTGATTAAATAAATGCCCGAAGGCAAATCGTTCGTTGCTATTTCTATCGTATTTTCTTCTTTCTCTACTTGCTTAGAAAAGTTTTTTACCGAATGCCCGACCAAATTGTATAGCGTGAAAGTAGCGGAACCCGCTTCTTTTGCATTGATTTTCAAACTTAAAGACTGTCCCATTTTCAGCGGATTTGGGTATAATTCAAACTGTTTTGCAGGCGCATTGACCATCGTTATACCCGACGACATACGCACCGACGACGTGATAACAAGCGTTGCGGGCGTGCCTGCAAGTTGTTTATAATCGGTTTCTATTGCCGTTATTTTGCGCGTACCGCTGGCGTTCCATTTGACGGTAACGATTGAGTTGCTCGTTGAATAGCCGATAATAGTGCCGCCTGTGACGGACCAACAATAGGTAGAACCCGCTCGAAGCGGTACACTATAATTACTGGTACTATTGTAAGCCGCCGAAGCGTTGCCGCTTGGTGTCGGCGTGTCAAACGACATTATTTTATACAAAAAGTTGCGCCCTTGATTGAAAACGGGATTCCAATATTGGTTTGGAAAGGTGACAATACCTGTTGGCAAACCGTAAAAAATGTGTCCTTGCCCTGGGTACGAGTAAAATTCGTGGTAAATATTCGTGGAAGTGAGGCGAGCGTCCATTTTTGTGGAGCCATAGACCCAAGGAAAGGTGCTTGGAAATTGCGCTGTAAACGGCCGCCCTTCGGTATAAGGCACGATAAAATCAGCGGTCCCGTGAATCATCACCGTCGGTACATTGATAGATGACTCGATGTAGCTCAAATTATAAACTGCGCCCCACAACGAAACAATGCCTTTCGGGGCAACTGTATGGCGGCGGAAACTGCCCGTACAATCCAAACAACCCAAG
>JBEEMU010000412.1:0-2795 GCA_041192485.1 Bacteroidota bacterium
GTGTTGCAAATGATGATGACGAGCCGCAAAAAAAAGAAAATTTACGAAGCGGTAGATTACAGCAAAACGCTGATTATCATTAGCGGAAACTTAGACGATGCTTTTACGATGGCTTATGAAACTTCGGAAGCCGACGTAGATGCCGATATTTTCCATGCTTACACCGAAAAAATCACGATGGTCGACATCAAGCAGTCGCTTTCGCGGCGTTTCAAACCCGAACAGGTGGCGCGTTTTGGCAATATTCACTTAGTGTATAAATCATTGCGCCGCCAGCATTTCGAAGCGTTGATAACGCAGGAAATTGATAAAATTATTTTTAAAAATAAAGACCTTTTCGGTGTTACGCTCAAAATTACGAAGAATATCAATCAATTGATTTATCAAAACGGCGTGTTTCCGGTGCAAGGTGTGCGACCCGTTTTTTCGTCAGTTATCGATATTTTAGAATCTAATTTAGCGAAATTCTTATACGAAGCCTTTATGAATCAACAATTAGAACTGGATATTGATTACGATTTTGAAAAAAAGGAAATTTCGGCAGTTTATGGCAATGGGCGACTGATTACAACGCCCTATATGGGGCGCATCGACCAAATTCGACAGGGTAATTTGGCTGATGTAGTTGCAAATGTATCGGTGCATGAAGCGGGCCATGCCGTTGTTTATGGCTTGCTTTTTGGGCTTGCGCCGCTGCAACTAAAATCGAAAGTAGCGAGTAATTATGTGGGCGGCTTCACGTTTCCCCATCAAATTTATCAAACCAAACAAAACCTACTTAATAAAGTTAAAGTATTATTAGCAGGCGGTTTGGCCGAAGAAGCCATCTTTGGCGAAAGCCATGCCACTATCGGACGCTCGCACGACCGCGAACAAATGGGCGCAGTCATCGCCGAATATATCCGCGCTTACGGCTTCGACCCCGATTTTCAGTCGTATTATATCGGCTCTGACGGCGCGCGAATGGACGTATATGTCACAGACAAAGCCGTTGAAGCACTTACGCAACAATTAGTGAAAGAAACCCGCGAAATGCTCACCAAAAACGACGACTTCCTGTTGGAAGTTAGCAAATTGCTCTATATTCAAGGCAATTTAAGCTCACATACTATCGCCAAAATTGCCGAAAAATATCAAATCACGCTGACCGTAAAAGAAGAAAATTATATGTATATTTCAAATTATGAAGCCATGCTGAACGGACGAACAGGTAAATAATTTTTTGGTTGAACCAAAGGAAATCTGTGTGCAAAAATCTGTGTGCAAAAACGCGCTATCCGTTGTTCGTTATTGAACACTGTGGGAAAAATCATCCTAAGAAATCAGAGTCAAAAAATCATATACCCATGTCATCAGCAGTAAAAACCGCCTATATCCAGCTTCATATTTCCATTTTACTGTGGGGATTAACGGCGATATTAGGCAAATTGATTACACTTGCAGGATTAGTATTAGTTTGGTGGCGGATTTTATTTACAGTGGGCAGTTTTCTACTAAATCCATCGCTTTATGCCGATTTGCAGCGGCTGACGCGCCCACAGGTTTTGCGAATGGCGACAATCGGCACATTTATCATGCTGCATTGGGTCTGTTTTTACTCCTCTATAAAATATTCCAACGCTTCGGTCACGCTTAGTTGTTTAGCCACAACCTCCATCTGCACCGCTTTCATCGAGCCACTTTGGAGTCGAACGCCCTTCAAATGGTATGAAATCGTGTTGGGCTTGGCCATTATTCCAGGCATGGCATTAATGTATGGTTTTGTGCCGTCATCGTACTATTTCGGTATCATTTTGGGATTTGGTGCCGCACTATTTGCGGCTATTTTCACTACGCTGAATAAAGAAGTGATGGATGGCGACACAGCGGTCAGTCCGTTTGCTATATCATTCGTCGAGCTATCGTTTGGTTTTGTGGGCGTTTCTATTTTAATGCCCATTTATTTATACTTTACGAATGATGTGTTTATGCCAAGCGCGGAAATATCCCCTTACGGCGGAAATGATTATATTTGGTTGCTTGTTCTTAGTTTAGCCTGCACAACCCTTCCATTTATACTCTCTTTAAAAGCCTTAAAACATCTTTCCGCTTTTACAACCACGCTTTCCGTTAATTTAGAACCCGTTTACGGGATTATATTGGCATGGCTTATCTTTCAAGAAAACAAAGAGCTTGGCAGTACATTTTATATCGGCATTGCTATGGTGCTTCTCGTGGTAGCCTTGCACCCCTTTTTTAAAAAACGATTTGAAAAGAAAATATTTTAGACAATAAAAGCTCTCCTACACCATGTAGGAGAGCTTTTATTTTTAGGAACGTGTCCAAAAAGGGTGTCTAAGCCCTTAATGTTCGCAAACAAACGTTCCGTTAGCGTTCATCAGCACGTTTTTATGCAATTGGTTTTGGTGTAAAAAAACCATGTATTGCAAATTACCGTTGGCGAGTGTGAGTTGGATAGCGCGGTTTCGGGCGGTAAAGCCTGCATAACTCGTTGTAATATAATCTTTTACAACTTGCGGTAGGTTTGCGTAATCGGCGCGTTGCCCTTTCATGAGGTAAGTGCCAGACGTACTGAAAATCAACCGAACTGGTGGGTTTCCAGTTTGGGAAATAGCCACGTTGATAATACCGCCGATACTACAAAGCGAATCTAATTCGGCGTGGCGAATAGTGAAACCTGTGTAATTTGCCGTAACGTAAGCTGGAATAGCCGCAGGAAGCGAGTCTATGGGCAACTCGTGTCCGTGATGTCCGCCTACGCCATGTCCGCAAACTTGGTGTCCGCCGTCATGGTA
>JBEEMU010000413.1:0-2626 GCA_041192485.1 Bacteroidota bacterium
AGCTGGTATCGCCGCACTAAAAGGTTGCCCCGACACCGACGGCGACGGTATTGCGGATAAAGACGACGCTTGCCCGAAAGTAGCAGGTTTGGCGGCGTTCAAAGGGTGTCCCGACACCGACGGCGACGGCATTGACGATGCAAATGATGCTTGCCCGACCCAAAAAGGCGTTGCTGCGTTTATGGGTTGCCCCGACACCGACGGCGACGGCATTGAAGACAAAGCGGACAAATGCCCAACAATTGCAGGTGTGATAGAAAACAATGGTTGCCCGAAAATAAATGTGGCAACTGACCGCGACGGCGACGGCGTAGAAGACAAAGATGACACTTGCCCCGACACAAAAGGCTTGCGAGAACTCAAAGGCTGCCCCGACACCGACGGCGACGGCATTGCCGACAAAGACGATAAATGCCCGACCGAAATGGGTGTGAAAGAAAACTTTGGCTGTCCTGCCAAAAAAGAAGTGACCTTCTCGTTCGATAATATCTTATTCGAAACCGGGAAGGCTGCCATCAAAGCCGAGTCGTTTGTGGTTTTAGACAAAGTAGTGGTTATTTTGAAAGAAAACCCACGTCACTCAGCCCGCATCGAAGGGCATACCGATAGTCAAGGAAAAGCAGCTGCGAATCAGACGCTTTCTGAAAACCGCGCGAAGTCTTGCTTAGATTATTTAGTGAGCAAAGGCATCGGCAAAGAGCGTTTGACTTCTACTGGTTTTGGCGATAAAGTTCCTGTTGGCGATAATAAAACGCCTGCTGGACGTGCGGAAAACCGCCGCGTAGAGTTCAAATTGAGTTTGCCTAAATAGAGAATTTTAGTAGGTATTTTGTACCTGTTTAAGTTGTTTGTAGGGGTAATGATACCCGTGTTTATTTCGCCGCTGGCACTTAAAAATGACAATAATTAAAATTTTTCTTGTACTGTTTAGGTGGTTTGTGGTTTGAAACGCCGAGTTATTTTTAAACGCAGAGGCTGCAGAGCCTGCTTTACAAAAGAGGAAGCAAGAGGTGTTTAAACTTCGTTTAAATCGCAGACCTAAACAATTACAAATTTTCTTGTACTGATTATAAAAACGCCGATGCCTGCAATAGCGCAGATATCGGCGTTTTTATGTAGGAACCTAATTCAAACGAAGAACGAGCATATCGACTATATTGCCGCGGTTTACGCCCGCTTAGAGATTTCACTCGTAAAAATACAAGTAAGGAATGAGTAAAAGATAACTTGGTTAGTTTTACTCGTCTTTTGACCCGAAGCGGTGTTAAATTTTTCGTACAACGCGCTGCGTTGAACTCAAAATTTGCCTTGCTTCCTGCCAAAATCCTTCGCAAAACCTGCCCAAGTTATCATTTACACGTTCCTAAGTAGTGCCTACTGCAAAATAAACATGGCTATCATTATTGCCTATAGGCTTTCCTCAAAACGCCCTATTTTACAGAGTTTCTTTTTTGCCCGATGCTAAACACAGGGAATTTTATTCGTTTTACTCGTTCTCTAACTCCTTTTGAATTGCTAAAACAATTTCTACTGATGCATTATTATCTTCAGCAATTTCTTCTATTGTCGCTTTTCCACGCTTTAAAGTTCTGATAATAGAGTCTTTCTTTGTGGCATCAATCGCTTTATCAACTGCACTTTTCACTACGCTATGCAAGTCACGAAAGTTTTTTACACTTTCATTATAAGCACTCAATTGTTTTTTATTGAAATTAGCAATTTTTGCCACTTCAAAGGCTTCTTGGAAAATCGGCTCGTTTAAAATACTTGGTATTTATGCAGTAATTCATTCAAAAAATCAAGCAAAAGCCTTTTATTCGCATCTTCTCCAACGGGGCGTTTTAAGCCGAAATCGGTAAATGGATTAACGTAGGTGGTTTGCTCTGGCATATTTTGTGTATTGAAAAGGTGTGAAACTTATATCCTTAGTTACAGAACTCTTTTTTCTATATTTTCTTACGGTTGCCGCCCTTCCAACATTTTGCGGTTATCGGCGATTGCTTGTTTTAAAATAGGTTTTAAACGGTCGGCGGCTTGCAGCAAGAGGTCGGGCGTTGGCGGAAAGGGCAAGGGGCGGTTTCCGATGCGTTTAGCGGTTTGCTCGGTGAGGGCTTCGCGGTCGCCTTTGAAGGTAGCGGCATAATTTTCAAAAATAGCGTCGGCGGTAATTGGCACTTGTTTTATTTGTTGTGGCGCGTGTGTAGAAACTTCGTATATTTCCATATTGCCTGCCACACGCGCCGTTTTCTGTTGCTGTACTTCGAGAATGTTTGCCTTTACATGGCGGAAACGCGGCCGAGTAATATCGCGCCCTAAACTGTCTTTTTTGGGTTTGCCGCGTCCGTCTAAAACGGGTTCGGTGCCGTTAGGAATGTCTTTTTCTTCGGTGAATTCGCGGTCGTGCTGTTGTTCGGGGGATACGGCCACTTGCGCGATATTCATAATGATATGATAATCATAGACAAAGCCGTCGTGTCGGAGCGTGGCGAAGTCGAGCCATTCGTTATCGAGGTCTTTTACATAAATTTTCAGTAATTCTTGTTCGAAACGGTCGGGGATAATCATGCCCGAATTATTCATCATTTTCACGAATACATGACTGATTCCCAAGCTCTTAGCTTCTAAT
>JBEEMU010000414.1:0-7432 GCA_041192485.1 Bacteroidota bacterium
TATCACCTCGAAAAATGCTGCGATGAAGGCGTGACAACCGACGAGGTTTTCGAGGTTTTTGCGGTAGCAAATATGGTTGGAGGCTCTATTTGTATTCCGCACACGCGCCGCGCCGTCGAGTTTTGGGACGAGTTGCAGGCGCGATAACATTCCTTACACCAAGGCTATCCAATCATTATTGTCTATTTCAATCTCCTCTTGCTGCTCATTCAGCATGCTTTGGTCTTCTTGCACCGTGAAAATCAGCCCTTTTTGTGTCCTCCACCTTTCCGTGTGCATGAAATATCATTAATTAAGTAGTAGTAGTGTATAAATAACCACGGTTTTGAAGCCCTGTTAAATAGGGCGTTCTGGGGTAATGATAACTGTGTTTATTTTGCCGCAGGCACTTATATTTTTATTTTTTTGTATTTTCAACACAGAAGGCTTTAATTTAGCGGCTATCGCAGCAGCAAAGGTAGGCATTTTTTTTTTATAAGGAAAGCCTCAGCAATAAGTGGAGTCAATTTCACTTGTCTTTTGCTCAAAATATTTTATAAAAAGCCGTATCTTTGTGTGGGAATTTCGTAAAAAAATAATTTATATTGGGGTATTTAATTACCTTTGCGGTTACTTTTTTTTACATTTTTAAAACAACCTAAACATAGTAAAAAAAAGAAGTAACCTACACATTCCATAGCCTTCAACCAATGATATTTCAGACTAATCCGCAATTAGAAATTGCCTTCAATTATGTGCGTTATACCAATAAAAATGTTTTCCTTACGGGGAAAGCTGGCACAGGGAAAACCACATTTTTGCACCAACTAAAAAAAGATTCGCATAAGCGCATGGTCATCGTTGCGCCTACGGGCGTTGCCGCAATCAATGCTGGAGGCGTGACGATACACTCGTTTTTCCAATTGCCTTTCGGCCCCTTTCTGCCCGACACACCCGACGACGCGACGCGGCAACGCAAGTTTAAAGACGAAAAAATCAAACTCATTCGCAGTTTAGACCTGCTCGTCATCGACGAAATTAGCATGGTGCGTGCCGATTTGCTCGACGGCATCGACCATGTTTTGCGCCGCTATAAAGACCGTTCTAAGCCGTTTGGCGGCGTACAGCTTTTAATGATTGGCGATTTGCACCAGCTTCCGCCCGTTGTGAAAGACGAGGAGTGGGCGATGTTGCAACCGCATTACAATACCGCCTATTTTTTCGGCAGCCGCGCTTTGCAGCAAACAAACCCCGTAGCCATCGAGCTAAAACATATTTACCGCCAAGCCGACAGCGTATTCATCGATTTGCTCAATAAAGTGCGCGAAAACCAAATAGATGCGGCTGTTCTGGCGCAACTAAACAGCCGTTTTATCCCCGGATTTGCCCCGACCGAAGCCGAGCCATACATCACTCTTACCTCGCATAATGCCGCGGCTTATTTGATAAACGGCGAAAAACTAAACAGCATTTCAACGCCTGTACACTCGTTTTCGGCGGTGATAGAAGGCGATTTCCCCCCGTTTTCTTACCCGACCGAAGCCATTTTAGACTTTAAAGTGGGCGCACAAGTGATGTTTGTAAAAAATGATTCTTCCTTCGAGAAATTATTTTACAACGGAAAAATAGGTAAAATTTTGGAAATAGGAAAAGAACATATTTTGGTCGCGTGTCCGAATGATCCCAAGCCAATTACCGTGTTGCAAGTAGAGTGGCAAAACCTAAAATACACGCTCGACGAGAGTACAAAAGAAGTAGAAGAAGAGGTAATCGGCACGTTTACACAGTTTCCGTTGAAGTTAGCGTGGGCAATAACTATTCATAAAAGCCAAGGTTTGACCTTCGAACGCGCCATTATAGACGCAAATGCTGCGTTCGCACACGGGCAAGTCTATGTGGCCTTGAGCCGTTGTAAAACCTTTGAAGGCATTGTTTTGCGTTCGCAAATCGCCAATTCGAGTATCCGAACCGATAGTATTGTGCGCGGCTACAGTGCCGATATCGATAGAAATGCGCCCACAGAAGCCGATTTGATAAGTTCAAAAATAGCCTTTCAGCAAACCTTAATCAACGAATTATTTGACTTTAAGGCGATGAAATCGCAGCTTACACACGCCTATCAAACCCTACTTAGCAACGATCACACGCTAAACCAAGCGACTATTGATGGCATTAAAGCGGTTCAGAAACAGGCGGAAACTGATGTTTTTGCGATAGCCGATAAGTTTTTGCCGCAAATACAGTTCTACTTTTTGCAAACGGGGCAGCCCGAAGAAAACGAGCAATTGCAGGGGCGTTTGCAAAAGGCAGGCGTTTATTTTGAAGGAAAGTTAAAAAAAGGGCTTTTGGAAATATTGAGCAGTTTCGCCATCGAAACGGATAATAAAGCGGTAGAAAAAACAGCCAAAGAAGCGGTTGCGAATTTGCAGAAAACGGTATTTATTAAAAATGCCTGTTTTGTAGCCGCCCAAAAAGGGTTTAGCACAGGCTCGCATTTACGCGCAAAAAGCGATGCCGACCTCGATTTCGCCGCTTCACAATCGAAGGCAACCGTTGCAAAAGCCGCCAGTTTGCCCGCAAACTCGCCAAATAGCACCCTTTACGAGCGTTTGAAAAAATGGCGCGAGCAAATAGCCGACGAAAACGACGTGGATTTGTACCAAGTTCTGCCGACAAAAGCAATCTACGAATTGGTGGAAAAACTGCCGACAACCCTCCCCGAATTGGGGCAAGTAAAGGGCATCGGAACCGTAAAATTGCAGCAATTCGGCAAAGGAATTGTTCAAATCATTGCGAATTATTGCGAAGAATACCACATCGAAAAACCTGTTTTCAACTTTTCGTTACCCAAAACAACCAACGTAAAAGCACCGAAAATAGACACCAAACGCGCCTCCTTCGACCTTTATAAATCGGGGAAAACCATTGCTGAAATAGCCGCGGCTCGCGGCTTAGTAGCAAGCACTATCGAAGGGCATTTAGCGCACTTTGTGGCAGCAAACGAATTAGAAATTACGGAGCTGATGAGCCAAACCGCTATCGACGAAATAGTATCGTTTTTTACCGAAAAAGCCGACGCTTCAAGCAACGAAGCCTTCACCAATTTTTCCGCAAAATATACTTATAGCGACCTGCGAATGGTGCAAAATTATATGAAAACACGGGCTTGAGGCGGCTTATTGGCTTGAATTTTGTCATATAAAAATCGTTGTTCGGTATTCGTTTTTGAACGTTGCGTTTGAAACTCAGTCTAAAAAAATCTGTAATTGTTTAGTTCTACGGTTTAAACGAGGTTTAAAATACCTCTTGTATCCTACGCGCTTTTCTTTCCTTTCTACTACAAATATTACGGTGCGATGCACCTTGACGCGCTTAAAATATTACACTAACAAAATTTTTCCGCGTTTTAAACCACAAACCACCTACACCGTTACAAAAATCTTAAAAATCTGCGTTTAAATCATCATAAAAAAGTCATGTTAGAAAATTTCGGGCATCATTTCGGTCAAAGCCTTCGAGAGAAAACACTTTTGAAACTCTCCTTGAGTAAACCGACGAAAACGGTGGACGAAGGGTTGCAGAACGTGTATGCTCGTTTAGTGCAGTTAAAAACGGGGTGGCAAGTGCAGTTCACCTTGCGCTACCAATTCCGCGATGTCACAAAAAACGTAGCGTTTGATGCGGCTGCTGAAGCTGTAACTAACTGGCTTTCATCGAGTTTTGATATGGCAAATTTGCATACAAACTCCACCATTTTCACTTTAGAAAACAAAAAAGGTAGTTATTTATTGCACCAAGCAAAAAACAAGCAAAACACGCCAAGCACTTTTAGTAATAATAAAGAAAAAATGCGCCGACTAAGCACCGAAGGCAATATTTGGTTGCATCGACTGGGCATTACCAGCAATAAAGGGGAGGTTTTAAAAGAAAAACAAGCAAAATTCAAGCAAATAGACAAGTATTTGGAGGTAATGGAAGGGCTTTTGGAAGCGTTGCCGCAAAAAAACGGCCTAAAAATTGCTGACATGGGCGCAGGAAAGGGCTATTTGACCTTTGCTTTATACGACTTGCTGGCAAAAAGCGAGCGAAAACCTGTAATTTATGGCATCGAGCAGCGAAAAGACGTGGTAGCGACCGCCAATATGATTGCAGAAGAAGCGGGTTTCGGCGATTTGCAGTTTTTAGAAAACACTATTCATGCCTATAATGCGGCAAATATCGACGTACTTATTGCGCTTCACGCTTGCGATACCGCAACCGACGACGCTTTAGAAAAAGGAATTTTAGCGGGAGCAAAACTCATTGTCGTTGCGCCGTGTTGCCACAAACAGGTGCGCCGCGCCATCGAAACACCGTCGAATTTGCAAGCCGCTTTGCAACACGGCATTTTATTGGAGCGACAAGCCGAACTACTAACCGATGCTATCCGAGCCTTAGTCTTAGAAAAACACGGCTATTCTACCAAAGTTTTTGAGTTTATTTCGCTCGAACACACTGGAAAAAACGTGATGATTACGGCACTAAAACACGCCAAAAAAGTGGATACTGCCGCCATTCAGCAGCAGATAGAAGACTTGAAATGCCTATTTGGTATCCGCTTTCAAGCCTTAGACACGGCCTTATCTTCAAACTTATAAGCCGATTGGAAAGCAAAATTTTATACAATCGCCGATTCGTAGCTCGCACCGTTTTTCTGGCAGCAATCGTAGCTTGGGTTTGGCGGTATCAGAATGGCATTTTATTGCATCAAATCGGCGTTCCCGTTTTGCAAAACCCAAGCATCGATTATGCTTATTGGGCGTGGTCATATAGCGGTATTGCTCACCAAATAATGGCGCAAAACTGGGGTTTTTGGATAGATTTAGGCTGGCTATCCGCAGCAATTGGCATGGTTATTTACTATCGAAATAATGTGTTGCCTGTGCTTTTTTGGGTCTGTGCGGTGGCGTATCACCTCACTTTAAACTTGTATGACTGCTGGATGAACGCCTTTTTCTTAGGCTTTCTGCTTGTGCCGATTCCGTTTTTTACCAAAAAAACGCCCCTGTTTAGTTTGCTGATGGAAGGCTTGCGCTACTACGTTGTTTTTATCTATTTTAGCGCGTTTTTATGGAAGGTTTTTGGCTTGTTTTTTTTGAATATCGAAGAGGGGCAAGCGGTCATTTCGCAGTCGTTAGGCTTTTGGCTCTATGAACGTCCGCATGATTTTTCTACGCAAATTTATACCTTTTTTATTAACCACCCACAACTTTCTTATGCGATGTTTTTGCTTGGCGCAATATCGCAGGCATTTTTTGTCGTGGGCTTTTTTACAAAAAAATACGACAAAATACTTGTTTTTTTAGCCGTATCCTTCCATATTTTAGCCTATTATTTTATAGATGTCCCGTTTTTTGAGCTTTTAGTTTTACAAATAGTTTTTTTAAATAAAGAAAAACAGTAAAAAAATGAAACAATACCTTACATTTGGTGCTACATTTGCGCTATTAGCCGTTATATTTGGCGCATTTGGCACACACGCCTTAAAAAACTACCTCGCTACCGCGCAATTGCACACCTTCGAGATAGGGGTTCGCTACCAATTTTACCACGCTTTCGCGTTAATACTCGTTTTTGCATTAAGTATGTTGCCGATAGGTGAAAACAATCGCTCGCTTTTAGCGTGGGCGGGGCGTTGTTTTAGCGTCGGTATCTTGCTTTTCAGCGGGTCTGTTTATTTATTGGCTTGCCGCGAAATACTCCCGTTTTCGGTCGCTTATGCAGGGCCAATAACACCAATAGGTGGCGCATTTTTCATTGCTGGCTGGTGCTGCATATTGGCAGCAAGCCTTAAAAAATAACGGTAATATGATACGAGAAAACACGTCCTTACAAGCGTATAACACGTTCGGAATTTCCGCGAAAGCGGCCTATTTTACAGCAATAGACAGCGAAAGCGACCTCTTGCAACTCTTGCCTATTCGCTTGCCGTTGCTCATTTTGGGCGGCGGAAGCAATGTTTTATTCACGAAAGACTGGCACGGCTTGGTCTTGAAAAACAATATCAAAGGCATTGAAAAAATAGATGAAACAGACGATTTCACTTGGTTGAGCGTTGGTGCGGGCGAAGTTTGGCACGAGCTGGTTTTACACACAATTGCGCAAAACTTGGGCGGCATCGAAAACCTTTCGCTCATACCTGGCACCGTCGGTGCTGCGCCTATTCAAAACATTGGCGCTTACGGCGTAGAGTTGAAAGATGTGCTGGTAAGCGTCCGTGCGCTACATCTCGAAACGGGCGATATTCGCATCTTCCATAAAGAAGACTGCGTTTTTGGCTACCGTGAAAGCATTTTTAAAACCGACTTAAAAGGGCAGTATATTATTACGAATGTGGTGATGCGTTTCCGCAAAAACCCGACCGTTTTCAATACAAATTACGGCGATATTCAAAAAATATTGGCTAACAAAAACAGCAAAACACCCACACTGCGCGATGTGAGCAATGCTGTTATCGCTATTCGCGAAAGCAAGCTGCCCGACCCGAAAGTGCTGGGAAATTGCGGGTCATTCTTCAAAAATCCAGAGATTTTGCGCACGCACTTTGCCATTTTAATAGAAAAACACCCATCAATACCCTCTTTTGCCGTTGCGAACCCCGATTATGTGAAAGTTCCGGCGGGCTGGCTCATCGAACAGGCGGGCTGGAAAGGCAGGCGCGTAGGCAACACGGGCAGCCACGCGCAACAAGCCTTAGTTTTGGTAAATTATGGCGATGCAACGGGCGAAGAGGTAAAAAACCTCGCTTTCGCCATCATTCAAGATGTTTTTGAAAAATTTGGCGTGAAATTAATCGCCGAAGTCAATATGATGTGATAAACAATGCCTTATTTTTCGGCAGACGGCGCGTATAAAACGGGGTTGAGTGCCGCGTCGTTATACATTTTCATCTGGCGATAAACCTTAAAGCGGCGAACGCCTGTCTGAATTTCAGCCATAAGCTCATCGAAGCAAGTTGCCATATCAGTGCGTTGTTCTACCAAGATTTGCCATTTTGCGTGGCAACGCGCCTTGTGTTCGGTGTCGGCATCGCCGCGCTCAACTTGCTCTTTCATGTGAAACACTTTCAAAAGCAAAATCGACATACGGTCGAGCAACCAAGCGGGCGTTTCGCTGTTCAAACGCGCCGTTTCTTTCGGTTGAATAGCCCGAAAGCAACCAAGAAAATAATCGTCTAACTGCTCCACAACATCGGTGCGATGCTGATTAGAGGCATCGATGCGGCGTTTTATCGCCACTAACTCTTGCGGCGCAATCGTAGGCGAGCGGATAATGTCTTCCAAGTGCCATTGCACCGTGTCAATCCAGTTTTTCAAATACAATAAATATTCGAAACTTCCGTTAGGAAACGGGTTGTTTATGGGCGTATCAACATCGTTGGTAAGATGATACTGCTCGATGCTTGTTTCAAAAA
>JBEEMU010000415.1:0-4845 GCA_041192485.1 Bacteroidota bacterium
TCAGCCCCTGCGTACCAGCTATCGAATAGTATCTTCCGACATTTTAGGCATTTATTGGCGTTAGCACTAATAAACAGTTCACGAAAATGTTCATTTTTTGTCTTTTTATCATTATCAGGGGCGTAAATGCGGAAATCTATCGGGTAAAAACCCGCTCCGCCCCATTAGAGTGTACCATATTGACAACTCCGATACCCCGAATTAGACCATGCACATTTCCATTGTATTGCTTTTTTACCAATTCGATAAATTTTGAATACTTTTTGTCTTGCACACTGTAGATACTCTGTATAGTCTTTTTTCGTTATCATCTTGCAAAGATACTACAAAAATACAACCTTTATACCTATAATTTTATATAATGCAATAGTCCTAACTTAGTTGGCATTTTGTGCTGTTGAGTAGTAGCGTTTATTTTGCTTCAACCCTTAGTTGCGTGTAAGGCGTTTATAAATAAAATAACTGCAAAACCTGCCCAAGTTATCATTTACACGTTCATAAGGAAAAGAAAGCTGTAGAGTTTTGTCCATTTTACGACTTTTTTCGTATCTTTGCGCTTTATAAACGCGCCCAAAATAAACGCGTGTTTTCCGTGCAGCAAAATAGTAGAAAACAACATACGCAATTATTCAAGAATATAGCTTTAATCCTACTAACACATTAACAAAGTTAAACACCTCTTGCGAACTTATCATTACCTCTGACCTCTATTTAAAAGGGTTTAATGTCCCAAATATTTTTACAAACTACCACTTAATATTCAAATAACCTCAAATTTTCTAATGAAAATAATAGTAAAAAAACTAAAAAACGCGATGGCTCTTTTTTCATATTCACTCATTAATTGCTCTAATTTAGGCGTATTAAGCGCCTACAGCAAAATAAACACGGTTATCATTAGCCCAAAACAGCCTATTTTACAGGGTTTAAAGGAACAATTATTTATATACTACTATTTACCTCCGTTTCTGCGTATTTTCTTGCTGTTTTTTTTATTTTTAATACCTTTCGAAACGAATGCACAGACATTTTCGGCTATCGGTGACACGATTTTAGACGACGGACAACCGCATTATTATGCACTAAATGTGGCAGGCCTTTCGCCCACAACACTTGATGCGGCGCACGGTTTAACTCGAGTTTGCTTAGACATTACGCACTCCTACGATTCCGATTTAGACGTTAAACTCGTGGCTCCAAGCGGACGAACTGTCGATTTATTTAGAGGCGTAGGCGGCGGCGGACATAATTTTACAAACAGCTGCTTCTCCGCAAATGCAACAGATTTGATTTCGACTGCAACTGCGCCTTTTACAGGCACATTTCAAGCGGGATTGCACCCCATAAATGATGGCGCAAACGGCAACGGCGACTGGCAACTCATCGTAAAAGATGGCGCAGCACAAGATGCGGGCTTTCTGCACAGCTGGAATATTACCTTTGATACAGCCGCTCCCACACCCATTCCGTTAGTGTCCAATTTGCCGATTATGATTATCAATACTAACGGGCAAACGATTATAGACCAGCCTAAAATACCCGCTACCATGCGACTTGTTGCGCATGAAAACGGGGTTTTAAACCATGAAACCGACGCGCCAAATGCGTATAATGGGAATATTGGCATCGAATTGCGCGGCAATTATTCGGCTAGTTTGCCGCAAGTTCCCTACGCTTTCGAGTTGCGCGATACCGCTCAAAATCAGCGCGATACCGCCTTATTGGGGATGCCCAAAGAACACGACTGGTGCTTGTTGGCCACCTATAACGACAAAGTTTTTATGCGAAACTCGCTGGCTTATCAGCTATCGAGCGCAATGAATCATGCTGCCCCGCGCACACGCTATTGCGAACTCTTGTTGAATGGGCAGTACATGGGTATTTTTGTCTTGTCAGAAACCATAAAACGCGGCAAAAATCGCATAGATATTGCCAAAAATGACACGACAAACAACACGTCGCAAGGCCTAACTGGCGGTTATATTTTTAAAAATGATTTATATAATAACAACGGTTGGCTCTCCAATTTTCACCCCATCGATGTGCCAAATTATGATGTACATCTCATTTATACCTACCCGAAGGCAACCACTATAACCGTCCCACAAAAAAATTATATTGCCGATTTTATCAACAATTATGAAACGGTTTTGTATAGTAATAATTTTCGCGACCCTGTAAATGGTTACCGCAAGTTCATCGATACGCGCTCATTTATAGATTATTTTATTATACAAGAGCTTTCGCGAAATAACGACGGCTTCAAAAAAAGCTCCTATTTCCATAAAAATAGAGATACAATAGACGGGAAATTGAAGGCTGGCCCTGTCTGGGATTTTGATTGGGCATGGAAAAACATCAATGAATGTTCGCAGTTTTCCGCTACCGACGGCTCTGGCTGGTCGTATAAAGTAAACGAATGTGGCCCCGACGCGCCCTCGAATGCGTGGAATGTCCGCCTTTTGCAAGATACGACTTACGCCAATGAATTGCATTGCCGCTGGCAGGAAGTCCGTCAAAACCTGTTGGATACGGTGTTTTTAAACCATTATATCGACTCCACGTCTGCTTATTTATACGATGCGCAGCTTCGACATTACCTTCGTTGGCAACACATGGGGCAAAATACAGGTGCGCCCGAAGTCACTAATCAACCCGCTACTTTCACGGGCTGCATTACACAGTTTAAAGATTGGATTGCCACACGCATTACTTGGCTCGATGCAAATATGCCTGGCCGCCCTTGTGCGCTCGTGGCGACCAATAAACCGCTTTTGCCGAGCGAAATACAAGTATTCCCGAACCCTGCAAACGATAAAATCACGATAAAATTAGCGGAAAATATGCTTAGAAACGTCGAGCTATCGCTGTATGATATAACCGGAAAATTGGTTTTCTACACGGCTTCACCTTCCAACGAATATCTGACCGTCAATGTGGCTTCGTTGCCGAATGGCTGCTATAATCTGACGGTAAAAACGCCCGAAAATGTCGTTAAAACACATATTATCGTGGCGCATAACTAAAAATGATACAAGAAAACAAGAATGAACGACACACTGACCTATACATTACTCGATTTACAAACCTATATTCGCCGCGTTATCGCCGCTAATATGCAAGAAACGGTTTGGATTACCGCCGAATTGTCGTCTTGCAGCGAATCGCGGGGCCATTGGTATATCGATTTGGTGCAAAAAGACCAAGCTAATATTGCGGCGCAAGCCTCGGCGGTTTTGTGGGCAACTAATTTCAAGGTTTTACTAAAAAAACTGTCGGCAAATACGCTCGCTGCGCTTTTGCGCGAAGGCGTACAGGTGCGTATGGAAGTGCGAGTAGAATACCACGAGCGTTATGGCATGAAACTCGTCGTGCAGGATTTAGACCCCGCTTACACACTCGGACAGCTTGAGGCGCAACGCCGCGCAAGCCTGCAAAGACTGTATGAAGAAAGGTTATTAGACAAGCAAAAACAAATCGTACTGCCTATTGTTGTACAGCGAATAGCCGTTATTTCTTCGACATTATCGGCGGGCTATCAAGATTTTATACAACATTTAAATCATAATATTTATGGGTATAAATTCCAAATAAACCTATTTGATAGTGCCGTTCAAGGCGAAAGTACGGTCAGTGATATAGTGCGGCATTTCGATTATATTACAAAAAACAAGGCAAATTTTGATGCCGTTTGCGTCTTGCGCGGCGGCGGTTCGCGGCTCGATTTAGCCGCTTTTGACGATTATAAAATAGCCGCTTCAGCCGCCGTTTTGCCCCTGCCTTTGCTTGTCGGCATCGGGCATGATATAGATGAAAGCGTTTTAGATGCCGTCGCACACACGTCTTTAAAAACGCCTACCGCTGTTGCCGATTTTTTGATAGACCGCACGGCGCAGTTTGAAAGCCGTTTATTACAACAAAAACAGCAGCTCCATCATGCGAGCAGCCAAGTTTTAAAACAAGCGGAATTGCGCCAAGCAAAAACAGCACAACAACTGCAATATTCCGCTCAACACGCCTTGCAGCAACACGCACAAGCTATTCAAAAAATTGACCTAAAACTGCCACACGTCCTCGCACTTCACTTTCAAAAACAGGCGCAAAACTTGGACTTACTCGAACAAAAAATTGATTTACTGCAACCTAATCATATTTTAAAACGAGGCTTTTCCATGACATTATATGAAAATAAACCCATTTTAAATGCTGCCGATATTCCAAAAAATGCAGTCATTGAAACGCTTACGCAAACGGGGAAATTGAAAAGTAGGGTCTTGTCAATAGCTATCTTCATTTTCTGCCTTTCGGCAAATAGCCTTTTGGCTCAAAAACTTGGGCCAAACTTAATTGATAATGGCGATTTTGAAAAGGGGAATCACTCTTTTTCAAGCGAAGTACCCTATATTACTTGCCACGAAGGGCATAATCAATGCGGAAATGGAAAATATATGTGTAGTGGAACATACACTATCGCAAAATCGCCTTATCCTTGCAATCCCGATTGGGGAAGCGGGTTGAAAGACCATACTTCAAAAACAGGAAATATGCTCATTCTTGATTATTATGAAGACCACCAAGCTCGTTTGTGGACGCAAACAGTCAAGGTGAAACCGAATACAAGCTATATCTTCCGAACTTGGGTCGCCAATTTATCACCTTTCGCAGCCCCGAGTTCTATACAATTGATTGGCGGCACTCAAAAATCGCCAATTATTACCGTACTGAATAATTCAAATTGGGATATATTTAGTACGGTTATAAAAACAAATAACGAAACTGAATTGGAATTGTCTATAAATTCGGCAAATAATGGGTTGATGGGCTATGATATTGCCTTTGATGATA
>JBEEMU010000416.1:0-4340 GCA_041192485.1 Bacteroidota bacterium
CATTTTATGCCAATTTCCCAGTTGTTATCGAACTTTTTGCTGGCCACCGCCGAAATAATGTGCTGACTATCCCACGAAGAAACGATGTAGTCGCCTGCCAAATTGGTAAACTCGGAACGCCCATAAGTGTAGGCCAAAATGCCGTAAAATCCTTTGAAAAGGCGTTGTTGATAGAGTAATTCGATGCCATAAGTGCGCCCTTTGCCGATGCTTTTGGCAGGCGAATTGCCGACAACCGTGTAATCTGCCCCCAAATTTGCCAAACTCAGCGTGTCGCCGCTTTGCAAAAAGGCGATAGGATAGTTTTCGTAGTTTTTATAATAGCCTTCCACCGTTATTTTCGCATTGTTTTTGAGGTTGAACTCCAAACCTGCTACGGCGTGGCTGCTGCGAATGTACTTCGTATCGGTGTTTCTATTGACAAACTCGTTGTTTTGGCGGTAGCCCAAAATGGTGTAGGCAGGCGTTTGGTAATAAATACCTGTGTTGAAATTGAGCGAAACCGTAGAGTTTAGGGCATAAGCCAAGCTCAAACGCGGCGATAATTGAGGCAACGGATTCGACATTTCGTGGGTATAACTATTCGCATCGCCGCGCAAACCCGCCGAAGCCGTGAGTTTATCGCCGAAAAAAGTTTGGCTAATTTGCCCGAAAAAAGCGGTTTTTGTAAAATCTAAATCCGATGTATATTCAATGCTTTTTGGGCCAAACTTTTGGTAGGTATAATTATTATATTTAACATATTCGAAGGCTGCGCCGTAATTCAGCTTTATGCCATTTTTGAAACGCTGTGTACTTTCAAGACGGATTTTATTCTCAATTTCTTGCGATTTATACTTCAAATTGAGCTTGGTGGCATCGGTTTCATCATTATCTTGGTATTTTACGCTCTCGTTATTCAACATATTTCGGCTGGCAACTGCTGTGATATAGCCATTTTTATAATAATGTTTGTAAACCGCGCCTAAGGTGTAATTCCATTGCGTCAAAACGGGTAAATAAGAGAGAATATAGCGTTGCGCTTCGGTTTTATTGGCTTCTTTATTCAGCGAAAAATCGTCTAATGCGCCCAAACCGATGACGGTTAATTCGTTTTTAGTATCAAATTTTATTTTGGTTTTAAACTGAAAGTCGTTGTAAATAGGCAAAAAAGGCAGGCCGATAAGTTTGAACAAGCCGCCTAAATTGGAGCGTCGTGCCGAAGCCAAGAACGTTGCTTTTTTGCTTAACGGCCCTTCAATCGTCGCGCCTAAGTCGTTCGTTCCGAGCGTGACGGTGGCACCGATGCGGTCGTCGCGGCCGTCTTTAAACTTGAAATTGAATACCGAACTCATGGTATTGCCTCGATTGGCGGGAAATGCGCCGCTGAAAAAATCTACTTCGCGCACAAAATCCACGTTTATCAGGCCAACGGGGCCGCCGCTTGCGCCTTGTGTGGCAAAATGGTTGATATTTGGCACCTCAATATCGTCTAAATAAAAGCGGTTTTCGTTTGGCGAGCCGCCGCGGATAACTAAATCGTTGCGATTAGAGGAAACCGTTGTCACGCCAGGAAGCGACTGCACGGCGCGAGAAAGGTCGCGATTGCCGCCGGGTGCGCGTTGAATTTCGGCCACGCCGATAGTGCGCAAACTCACCGGGCTTTCCTCTGTTTTGCGGAAAGCCGAGGCTTTTATCACCACTTTTTCTATGCTGACCGCCGCTTCTTCCAAGCCAAAATCAATCATCGTTGGCTTGTTATTGCTCACTTGCAACTCATTGATAATCTTATCTTTAAAGCCGATATTGGTAATAATAATGGTGTAAATGCCTGGGGGCAAATTCGTAAATTCGTAGTTGCCCTCTGCGTCGCTCTGTATGCCAATTGTTGTGCTTTGAATGGCAAGCGAGGCAAAGGGGATTGCTTCATTATTGGCAGCATTAAATAAACGGCCTTTAATAATGCCCGTTTGTGCAACTATAAGCCCTGCGGCAGCCAATAAAGTAAAAAAAGTAGTAAGAATAGATTTCAACATGGTTATAATTTTGAATTGATGTTTATCTTTACCTATTCAAACAGTATTTTTTTTATTTTGTTTAAATAAAATGATTTTTTTTATAAAAAAGTTAAACAAAATTTGAGTTTTTATAAAAATTAAAATAACCTAAATACGTTAATCGTTTTAATAGAATCATTTAGCTGTTGTTTGATAACATCGGGTACTCGGTAAGCACTGAAAATACTGTGCGCTTCTTTGCGCCTATCATTGAGCGGAAGTGCCTTAAAAAAACGGTATCCGTGGTCGCCTTGCAGCAAAATAATCGGGTTTGTTTTATCGTTTTTAAGAATATGTTTCAAGGCTTTTAAGGTCAGTTTATTCGTATATTTTAGCTGCGCTAAGTATTGTTGCTCCGCCGAAAGCGCAACATCAATTTTATCGCCGTTTTCATCAAAACAAACGGGCGCGTGTGGCATCAAGATATGAGCGTACAAGAAAAACGGTTGTTCTTGCTGGTATAAGCTATCGGTATAAAATTGATTGAAAATTTCTTGATTCGGGTATAAAACTTCGGCGGCTTCATCGGCAATAGATTTTGTGCGGCATAAATTATTCCATAAAGCCATCAGCAGCGTTTTACCAAGATACACGTCCCAGTTATTTTTTTCTACCCACAAATCATTATCACTATAAAATTTGGGCGTATTTTGCACATCAAAAAGCGAGTAATTGATGATTTTATAACCTTGCTTTTGAAAATATTGCGGCACTCTACTTTCTTTTATGAGTGCCAAGGTGTTTTGCGCCGACTTAAAATAAAGTTCATTCGGTTCGCAAAAAGCGCATAAATTCAGCTCGGAAGCGTTCAAATTGGAAGCCATCGCATAATAGGTATAGTCGTAATTAGATTTTGCGTTTTTAGTAACAAAAAAACCTAAATTGCGGAGCGAGTCGGCAAACGAAGTATTATCATACTGCCAATACGTTCTCAAACTTTCCGCGCCCGTGTAAGCATCTAAAATCAAGTAATAAATATTGGGCTTTTGCGGCAAGCGTTCCAGCGTTTTTTGCGGCGAAAACGGGCTTGCTAACGTAATGGTGTAGGGAATGAAAGGTTGCCATTTGAACAATGCTATTCCGAAAAAAATAATGAAAATAAAATTAAAATAACTATTCACTTTCGTTAATCCGCTCGTTAATTCCGTCGCTCGCTCGCTTGGCTGCTTTCGCAAAATATAAACGAGCAGGGCAAAGCAACAGCCTGCGAAAAACAGCAGCGTAATCGCCGTATGTGCCGTTTTAGCCCTAAACGGCAAGCCGATATAGAGGCCAATATAGAGCTGGTGAATATCCTCAAAAAAGAAGGTGAACAAGAAGCAAAAAGCGGCTACAATTGCCCCTTTTACCTTGTTTTTGAACATTCGTTGGGCGAAATGAAGGGTTAAAAAACAAACCAAAAACAAACCGATTTCAAAGCACAGCGTAGGAATAAGGAATAAATCGTAATTTGTTTTTAAGACCGACAATAGAAATATGACCGCTATTATCCACGGATAAAGCGTTGCTTTGTTTAGAAAATTTGTAGCCATGTCGTTAGTTGGCAGCTTCATGCTTCGATATATTATTGGTTAACAAATGATTAGCAAAGGTAGTTATTATTTAATAATTTTGATTATCTTATTTTTGTATTTTTTATAAAAATCATAATCGTTTGATAATTAGTTAGTTAAATTTAAAATAAACCAAAATTTCTAAGGAAACTTTTAATTTACCGATTTCTCTTCTTTCTACTTTTAAAATACCTACTTCCTTGCAGCCGTGAGGAGGCATACTTATCATTACCTCAGAGTTCCTTATTCAACAGCGTTTCAAAACTATGATTACTTATAATACGACTACTTAAATTTGCCTTGAAAATATTTTTTCACGACAGAAGATACAATTATTCTAAAATTTTCACTATTTTTGCGCTTCATAACCAAGGTAGCTTTTGTTGAAAACCCCAAATTAAAAAGCGTCTATCAATCTATCATTTCTCACATCATTATTGTTCTAAAATGAAAAAAACAGTAAAAAACCTGCTGATAGCAGCCTTCGCCTCTGGCATAGCGTTCACTGCGAGTGCGCAGTTAGTGCCCTTTACCGACGTGAATTTTAAAGCGGCATTACTAAGCTCTATCTGCGCCGATACGAATGGCGACGGTGTATTTGATAGTGATGTGGACACAAACAACGACGGCAAGATACAAGTGTCGGAAGCCTTAGCGGTAACTGGGCTTATTGTGGATAATAAATTCATAAATTCGCTCGGTGGCATTCAATATTTTAGCAATTTACAGTATCTGAGTTGCGAAACAAATC
>JBEEMU010000417.1:0-5824 GCA_041192485.1 Bacteroidota bacterium
TCTGGGCTTTTCGTGCAAGATGTTGAGAATAGGATACTGCCTAAAAGTAGGCTTGCAAAGATTGCTTGAATACGCATGATAATTAATAAAAAGGTTATAAAATAAAAAAAGAGAGAGATGATTTAAAATGATTATTTACTTATTTAAGCGCCTGTGGCAAAATAAACACTATTATAAAAACCTCAAAACGTTGTATTTTACAGCGTGTTTTAAAATAGTGCTTATTTACTTATTTATAGTGCAAAGATAGGGGCGTATTTCAGGCTAAAAAAATGGTTTTAAGTGAATGGTACTAAAAAGCAAGTGGTATGCAAAAATAGCAAGGGAATGGTAAATGATAAAAAAGCGGGGTATCGTGTGGGCAAAAAAATAGGCTGTTTTGAAGTGTTACCTTCAAAACAGCCTATTAAAATAAGGTGTAAATAATTTTTGGTGTTTCTAATCCTCGTCTTCCAAGAGCATCACTTCCAATTCATCGGTGCATTGCTCATAGACATCGTCCATTTCCATTTGCAAAACAGGGTGCATTAGTTCGCCTGCAATCTCTATCAGCGGCAAAAGCGCGAAGCTGCGTTCGTGCAGATGTGGGTGCGGAACTTTCAAGGTCGGCGTATCGATAATCAGATCATCTATCAATAAAATATCGATGTCAATCGTGCGAACCGCCCACTTGTTTGTCGCGTCGCGGGTGCGTCCCAATTGGTTTTCTATGGACAGAATACATTTTAGTGCGTCCTTCGGCGGTATTTTACTACTCACACAAAGAGCAATATTATAGTAATTTGGCTGAGAAGTATCGCCCCAGGCAGCAGTTTCGTAGTAGTGCGACCGTTCTTTAATACCCCCTACTTGTTCTTCGATGAGTTTAGTGGCATTTTGTATCATTGCAAGTCTGTCACCCGCGTTACTTCCCAAAAGAAGGTAATATAACATGATTAAAGTTGAGTTAAAATAGTGATTATTAAAGGATTGCGTCCATAAAATAGGCTTAAGAACAATAGGCTATGAGTGGTTTTTATTAGGCAAAACGTGCCGTTCGGCATGATAAGAAGAGCGAACTAAAGGGCCGCTTTCCACATAATCAAAGCCTTTTTGCAGTCCAATTTCTTTATACATTGCAAAGGTGTCAGGATGCACATATTCGGCGATATTGATGTGCATTTTGTGGGTTGTAAATACTGCCCGAGCGTCAAAACATCGCAGCCGTGCGCTAATAAATCGTCCATTGCGGCAAATACTTCGTCGGTAGTTTCGCCCAGGCCAACCATTATACCCGATTTTGTGCGGCTTCCCGCTTCTTTTATCCGCTTTATTTGCTCCAAACTGCGGCTGTATTTTGCTTGGGGACGCACCTTACGGTAAAGAGATGGCACGGTTTCCATGTTGTGAGAAACAACTTCTTGTCCGCCTTCTATCATGCGATACAAAGCGTCCCAGCTTGCTTTTACATCGGGAATTAAGGTTTCAATCGTTGTTTTTGGCGATTCGAATTTGGTTTGAATAACTGTTTGATACCAAATTTCTGCTCCTCTATCTTTGAGTTCGTCGCGATTTACGGAGGTAATAACGGCGTGTTTGACGCGCATTAAGCGAATAGCTTCGGCTACGCGGCTCGGCTCATCGGCATCGTATTCGGTAGGGCGGCCTGTTTTTACTGCGCAAAAGGAGCAAGAACGAGTACATACATTGCCTAGTATCATGAATGTTGCGGTTCCTTCGCCCCAACATTCGCCCATATTCGGGCAGTGTCCGCTTTGGCAAATGGTATGCAAGTTATGCGTATCCACTAATTGGCGGACAGTACGATAGCTTTCGCCAATTGGCAGTTTCACGCGAAGCCAATCGGGGCGTTTCAAACGCTCTTCTTTTTTATTAGTTTCTACAATTGGTAGTTCTATCATTCTTTTTAGTTTGTTATTTTATAGCTTTTAGAAAAAATATAGCCTTAAGGAATGGGTAAAAGATAAGTTAGTTAGTTTTACACGTTCCTAACTATGCTATCAACTACGCTGCCCGAATTGGAAAATCAAGTAGAAGTTGAAAAATATGGCTTGATTATCGGGTGCTGTGACCATGAGCGGCATTTTTATAGGATAAGCATTTATTTTGATGCCTGCTTCGGCAGCTTTCGCAAATTCTTCGCCCGACCCCCAATCTAAATGCAAACCAAAGCGGCCGAATATACCTGGAATAGGCGTGACTTCTCCGAAGCCATAGGTGAATGACGATGCGCCGTCAATCCGCGATTCATCTAAAAATATACGCTCATTTTCGGGTGTATAGTGTGTGGCAACAGGGCGTTGCTGTTGTGTTTGCCCTTGATTAGGCTGTATAATATCGAGGTAATAAGGTTTTAGCAGTCCTAAATTGGCACCGATACAATAGCTGTATCCGACACCTAAGCCATTTTTATCGGCTTTTTCGCTAAAATAATTCTTCAAACCGTAGCCTACTTGCAGGTTGAGCAAGGCATTTTGTTTCGCATAAATGTACATTCGGGTAGAGCGTCCGCTACCGCCGTCGGTATTCGAAACGGAGGCTTCGCGTGGGCTTTTAAGCTCTTCTAAGCCGAAGTGCCAAAAAGTGGTTTTATAATAGGTTCGAATAAGCCCCATATTATAGCCTATCGACCAGCCGCCCGTGTGGATACCGCCTTCAAGCGTCCACTCTTTATCGTACAAAACGCCCATGCTTTTAAGAGCTGCTTTTTGAGCTGCTCGCTTCGTGGAGGTAGGTTTTGTGCTATCTTGCGGCGTTGTCAGTTGAGGGGTCAGTTGAGCGAAACTCAAGATGCTTATTCCCGAAAGGCAAAGGGTAAAAAAAAGTTTTATTTTCATAGCATTAAGTAGAAATGTATAAATAAATAAGTAGTAGATGTATAAATATTCGCGGTTTTGAAACCCCGTAAAACGGGGTAGTTTCGAGGAATGATAACCGTGTTTATTTTTAGTCGCAGGTGTTTATAATTTTACAGCTTTTTTAGTAATAACGTCATTCCCCGCTTTTACCGTAATTAAATAAACGCCTTTTGCTAAATTAGACGGAAGAGTAAGTCGTTCTTGTTTTAAACCAGCTTCATCTGCCACCGCCATTTGCTTTGCAATAATGCGTCCTATTGCATCTGTAACAAAAATAGTGGCTGTTTGTTTTTGATATAAATAATAACGAACCGTCAAATCATTGGTATTCAATGGATTAGGGTAAATATCTAAAGCAGAAATTATAGGAAATAGTTTATTTTCAGTTCCTGTAAAACGTGGATTAAGAGGCGCAGGAGTTGTAAATTTGGTCGGCGAGGCGACAGAAGGGCTTGTGGTCGCTTGTAAAAAGCGTGTGCCATTGAGGTTATATCGCGCAGCGGCAAACGATTCGGTCGTGCTTGGTGCATCTACCCTATCGCTATAATACCACTCGCCTTGCGCTCGTTGTTTATTTACATCTAAAATTAAATATCCTTTTTTAGTTGTTTCAAAATATTTACAATGAGGGTTGCTATTTTGTAAAATAATATTTGGAACATTGAATGGTAAGCCGACCGATGTAACGCTTGTTGTGACAAATTCTACGCCTACCGAATTGGCTCCTGTGGCTGCTACATAGCCAGAAAGTGGTAAATCGTGGCCCCAAGATGTGTGAATATCGCCTGTTAGTACGACAAAATTGGTGATATTATGCGTTATAATGGTGTCCCAAAGTTTTTGCCTCTCGGCGGGATAGCCGTCCCATTGATCTTGATTCAGGACTTGGCCAAAGGCTTTTAAAGGAGCCATCATCACTTGGTTGCCTAATACTTTCCAACGAGCTGTTGATTGCCGCAATTTGTTGCAAGTCCAGCTGAATTGGTCGATGCCCATCAAGGTTCTGTTTGGGTCGGTGTTTGTTTGCCCTGCAGCCGATTGTTGTTCGCGCCCTTCTAAACGAGTATCAAGCATCATTAAATCCATCAAGTCGCCAAACTGAAATTTACGGTAAATGCGTTGTGGGTGTAGCGGGTCGGGTAAACGGATAGGCATCCACTCGAAATAGGCGCGAGTACTGTACGAGCGTCTGTCGATAAAAAGCCCTTCGGTGCCTTCGGTATGATTTGCTGCGCCGCCAGTCCAAGAATCGTTTGCGGTTTCGTGGTCGTCCCAAACGGTAATAAAAGGATATTGTTGATGTAAACGACGTAAATCGGTGTCCAATTTATAGTCGGCATGGCGCATTCGGTAGTCGGCTAAGGTCAATATTTCATTGGTTGGAGTAACGGAGCGGACGGAGCCAAATTCGCCGTTTGCATATTCATAAATATAGTCGCCTAAGTGCAAAACGGCATCAATATCGTTGCGAGCGGTTATGCGATTATAGGCATTGAAATAGCCATAACCCATTGCCGAACAGGAAACGATGGCAAAACGCAGGCTATCTATATCGCCGACGGGGAGGGTTTTGGTGCGTCCGCGGATACTTGCCGATTGTTGATAATCAAACTCGTAGTAATAGGTTGTGTTTGGCGAAAGCCCGATGACATCTATTTTAACACAATAATCGTGTGTAGCGTCTGTTTGAGCAGTGCCTTGTTGAATAATATTTGTCATACCTGTATCCGTTGCCATACGCCATTGCACGGTTGCCGATGAATCGGGCGTGGTGATTCGCGTCCAAATAATAACGGCATTTGACAATGGGTCGCCCGATGCAACGCCGTGGTAAAACGGTGCTAAAGCGGGGTCGGGAGCTAAACGCGCTGTATGATTTACTTGCGCAACTGCGGATTGAGTGATGGCGTTTAGGGTAAAAAATACGCCGAGCCAAGTTATATTTTTTAACATAAAATTTTATAAGTGTTTATAGCGTAAACACGGTTATCATTACCCCAAAACGCCCTATTTTAGGGGGTTTAAGTGGGCAATTATTTATATATTACTACTTAATTTCTAAATGACTTGCAAAGATAAAACAAAATTTATTATTTTCGTGAAAAAAGTAAAAAACAACTACTGACTCCTAAGAATCAGTAGTTGTTTCGGCTGCTTTATCCTCCGTGCCATCTATGCGAGTAACCGTATCTATATTTTTTTGCGTTTCGAGCGTGGCAATTAAATGGTCGAGTTGGTCTCTATTGAAAATGGTGACGGTTAAACGGCCTTCAAAAAAGCCAGCATCGCCTTTGATAGAAATGGCATTGATATTAATATTGAGTTTACTCGTAATAATCTGAGAAAGTTGTTGCAACACGCCGATATTATCAACGCCGCGCACCAATAATTTTGCGGTGAAGGACTGTCGAATTTCAGTCACCCATTCTGCTTTCATAATGCGATGCGAAAGATTGGCAAAAAGATGCTCTGCATTTCGACAATCTAAGCGGTGAATTCTCATTCCGCCCGTACTCATATAGGCAAAAACGTCATCGCCTGGTAAGGGGTTGCAGCAACTGGCGAATTGGAAGGTGTATTGCGCCGCATTTTGACCTGCTACTAACAAAATATTTTTCTTAACTTCTTTCTCGCCTTTTTGTGTAGGAATTATTATTGGTAGTATTTTCGTATTTTCAGTATCTGCTACTTTTGGGCGTTCTGGCAATAAAAATTTATGCGCTTCGATACGCAATTCCTTGAGTTTGAGCATATCAATTTGTTCTTTTGCAATAGCATAATACAAATCGACGCGTGTATTCATCGCAAAAAAGCGCACGATTGTATCAATATTCGTATCGTCGAAATCAACTTTCATATTTTTCAGCTTTCGCTGCAAATATTCTTTACCAATTTCGCCTGCTTTTCGATGCTCTTCTTTGACAGCTTGCCGAATTTTATACCGCGCCTTACTGGTTGTGACCCAA
>JBEEMU010000418.1:0-3202 GCA_041192485.1 Bacteroidota bacterium
TTCATTATATAATAATATAGGGCAACTTGTAGGAACGACGCTGACAGATAATAGTGGCTTCTATAATTTTGGCGGCCTTGCTGCCGGAACCTACTCGGTTGGTTTCACAACGCCGCCTGGCATGGTGGCGGTCGAGCAGATTTTGAATACGGCAACTGGCAGCGACAACTCGCCATCGACTGGTAGAACGCCCACCTTTGCTTTAGTCGAAGGGCAGAACAGAACGGATATAGATGCGGGTTTTAGGCTGCAAGAAAACGGAAAAGCAAGCATCGGCGACCGCGTTTGGTTAGATGTGAACAGAGATGGTATCCAAGATGCGAATGAAGTGACAGGCATGGCGGGTATTCGCGTCAGTTTATACCGCACCGACGGTACAACTTTGGTGGCTGTCACCGAAACCGACGGATTAGGATATTATAGTTTTACCAATTTAACGCCTACGGGCTATATCGTCGGGTTTGATATTCCGACGGCTTATACAATTAGCCCACGAAATGCAGGCACGAATGATGCGCTCGACAGCGATGCCGACCCTGTAAGCGGCTTAACGAGCATATATCTTTTGCTACCAAATGAAGCAAATACGACCGTTGACTTGGGCCTATACCCTACCGTTACGCCACCAACTTATGGCTCTATCGGCGATTTTGTGTGGGAAGATAAAGATAAAAACGGGCTGCAAAACGCAGGCGAACGCGGATTGCCAGGTGTAACCGTCACGCTTTACGCTGCCGATGGAATAACGGTTTTGGCGCAAACGACGACGAGTGCAAACGGTTTTTACAGCTTTAATTTCTTAGCCGCAGGCGATTATATTTTAGGATTTACCAATTTTCCAACTAATTATACCTTTACGCTGCAAACATTGAACACGGCAACGGGCAGCGATGCCAACTCGAATGGCCGAACACCGCTTATTAGTTTGGCGGCAGGGCAAAACAGAACGGATATAGACGCGGGTTTATTCCCAAGTAACCCGTTTGATGTGCGCTTCGGCACAATCGGCGACCGCGTTTGGCGCGATGACAATACGGACGGTATTCAGCAAACAAACGAGCAAGGTGTAGGCGGAATTTCGGTTTACCTTTTAGATAATAATAGCCAAATTGTGGGTGTTACGGTGACTGATGCCACTGGATATTATGGATTTTCGCGCTTAGTAGCGGGTACTTATAGCGTACAGTTTAATGTTTTGCCGCAAGGCGCACAATTTACCACGCAAAACGCGCCTGCTTCTACCGCCGCTAACGATAGCGATGCCGATGCAAGTGGGCATACTCGTACTATTGTTTTGACAACGGGCCAAGTGAATTTGACGATTGATGCAGGTATTATTTTAGAAGCCATTTTAGGCGATTTTGTTTGGTTAGATACTAATAGCGACCATTTGCAAACAAACGGCGAGCCAGGCGTTCCGAATATCACGGTCAATTTATTCTTAGCAAGTGCGCCTAATGCGGTTGTGCAAACGACGATGACTGACGCAAGCGGGATTTACTATTTCCATGTTACGCCCAATAATTATATCGTTGGTTTTGTAAACGGAACGGGCTATACGCTTGTTGCGCAAACGCTTGGAACAGATAACGGAAGCGATGCCGACCCTTCAACAGGAAAAACGCCTGCCATTACGATTGCTGCAGGGCAGCAAAACTACGATATTGACGCTGGCCTGCGCACTAATGTTTTGCCTGTGCAGTTGGTTTATTTTGTAGGAACGGCGGAAGGCTGCGCTGTCACCTTGCATTGGCAAACAGCCACCGAAGAAAATAACAAGCAATTTGTGGTGCAACGCAGCAAAAACGGGCAAGATTTTGAAACTATCGGCACTATCGCAGGCGCAGGAAGCACAAATGTCGCTCAAAATTATAGTTTTGACGACAAACAGCCTTCATTTACAAATACTTACCGCTTATTGCAAGTCGATTTTGACGGCACAACAACGGTTTACAGTGCCTCGAATTTGGTGCGCACAACGGGTTGTTTTGATGGCACAACAAGCGGTATTACTGAAATTTATCCGAATCCGAATTTTATAAACACTGTATGGTTTAAGTTTTATACCGAAGCGGCGGCCGAAGATGTTACCGTTGCGGTAAGCGACGTTTTTGGGCGAGTTTTGCAATCGCAAGTGATGACCGTTCAGAATGGCTCAAACGTGGTATCCATTGAGATTAAAGGCTTGACAACGGGTACTTATTATATTCAAGTGACGGGTAACGGCTGGTTTAGCCCCGCCCAGAAATTGGTGAGAATGTGGAAATAGGAGGTAGAGCCTTATTATTTGGGGCGGCAGGAAGGGCTAATAAGAGTTTAGGAAACTGGTGAGTAAAGCATATAGAACAAATGGAGTCATTACAATAGCGTCAGCCTATATACCCATTAATGTTATGAAAATGGTTTGGCTCTGTTCAATTTAAAATGTCTTACTTAGGAATGGGTAAAACTAACCAAGTTATCTTTTACCCATTCCTAAATAACTACCAAAAAAGTAAGATGAAATGTAAAAAGCGGCAAACCTTCTTAAGAGGTTTGTCGCTTTTTTGGTGTTATGACACATTTATTGTTAATCCTTTCCTTTTCTTATCTGTAAAAATTCGCGTTCCAAATACCTAAAACAATTTCTTATTTTCTGGCTATACCATTTCCAAGTAATTGCCATAAAAATCGGCAACTTCGTCTAAAATAGCGTATAAATCGGAGGGTGCGTATTCGGTTACTAAGCGCGAGCGATACTCTTTCACGCCGGGTAGTCCTTTAAAATAATTAGTGTAGTGGCGGCGCATTTCCACAACGCCTACTTTTTCGCCTTTCCAAGCGATGCTATGCGTGAGGTGTTGTCGGGCAGCTTCTACGCGCTCATAAATCGTCGGAGCATCGAGCATTTCGCCTGTTGCCACATAGTGTTTTATTTCCCTGAAAATCCACGGATAGCCGATGGAAGCTCGCCCAATCATGATGCCATCAACGCCATAACGGTTTTTATATTCGAGGGCTTTTTGCGGCGAATTGATGTCGCCATTCCCGAAAATAGGAATGTGCATACGCGGGTTATTTTTCACTGCGGCGATGTGTTCCCAATTTGCTTCGCCTTTATACATCTGTTTGCGCGTTCTGCCGTGTATGCTAAGTGCTTCTATACCAATATCTTGCAAACGCTCGGCTACTTCTACGATATTAATAGTGTCGTCGTCCCAAC
>JBEEMU010000419.1:0-2799 GCA_041192485.1 Bacteroidota bacterium
CAAGGCGGGTTTCGTTTGAGTGGTGTCATACGCATAAGTTTGCGGGTTCAGGCTTGTACCCGGCATCAACATCGAAAACATTTGATTGGAGTTTGTGCCTCCAAAAACCTGCATGAGTTGATCATAAATTTGTTCTATAGCATTTTTTGCCATATTGTTAAGTTAGTTAAAGATTAAAAAAAAGAATTGAATTACTGTACAACGTCGTACTGTACAACGTCGTTTACTCTATAACGTCGTAAATAAGACGCTTGCTACAGTTACTTTTTTCATGGATTTAAAAATATAAGGGTTTAAAATATACTCTATAGAAAGCGATTGTTCGTCGTTTGTTTGTATAGTGTCTGTTATAAGGTATCTGGAAACAAATAACTTGTGAAGGTATTTAGTCAAAAAGGAATAATCTCTATCTTTCTTTTCGCAAAACATTCCACTCATAGATCATTTGTTTGCGAAAGTCGAGGTAATCCATATCCGAATCGGGTTCGTATTGCTCGATGTCCTTTTCGCCCAAATAGTCGAAATAGTCATAATGATTGCTATCTTCCTCGTCGTACATATAGCACTGAATGGTGATGCACGGCGTATCGCCGCCATTATTTTTCAATTGATGCGTTTGATTAAGCGTTGGGCTAATCCATGTAATTTCATCGCGGTAAAACGTAACAGTGGCAAAGGCTGGGGGCATTTTGGGGTCTAAATACGGGAATAAACTGACGGTAATAGCTCCGTGCAAGACGCGGATGATGGCATTCGCGCTCGAATGATTGTGAACAGGTGAAAAATGTTGGGGCGGCCAAATCTCCATGACGTAGGGAATGCCCGGCGATTCGCCGTTATTTTGCCCCAAAGTAATCCGCAAATAAGTGGCTAAAAGATTCGAAGGGCCAAACTCGCTTGCTTTTTCACGCAGTTTTTTATAACACCAACCCGCTTCGTTATTGATGCTATACTGAATAGCGGCAGAAAATTCGGGAAAATCGGCATCGTCTAAAACGAAGTTCTTTCCTGCAATATTGCCGTAAAGGCGTTGTCCGATAGGCGAAAGATTTGCTTTTGGCAAATAGCGGTTTTCCGCAATAGCGACCATCGTCAGTTCATCAACGTTTTTCACCAACATCGGCGTAGGTTTGTTGACAATCGGGTCGCGGAGGTAGCGCAAAGGGCTGACGTTTTCAGCTTGATAAGTCAAGCAAATCAAACTTTCTAAAAAGGGCTTCGTTAAATCCTTTTTATTCTCATCTCTTACGAGAGGGAATGTGTAGGAAAATCCTACGTTTTCTTGACGTGCTTCGCCGACCCCAAAGCTAATTAGGTAGTTTTGCGCATCGAGACTGACCCAGTAAAAAGCGTCTTTGGCATCAACCCACCCACATTCGCCCCTTGCTAACAATTCTCCTGTTTTGATTCGGGACAAACGGAGTCTGCCTCCGCTTATTTGAAGGAGCAAGCCATCGCGATTGTCTTGCGGAGAATTCCTATACGAAAGGCTTATCATGTTTTCTGCGTTCCAAACCAGCGAGTCCTGTAGTTTGAAAATAAACACGCCTTGCCCATGCACGGGCAGTGGAAAGTTGGTGAAGTCACTATTTCTGGCTTGCTCGACCGCTCCTGCGGCTTGCGAAGCATCAACCGTTGTCGCAGACGCGAGCGATTGTGGGAAGGTTATTACCTTCGGAATTTTAGTTTTTTGATTTGAGTACGACATAATGATTAACTATGAAAATTGGTGTTAAGGTCTGCAAACAGAAAGTTCGAAACGGTAATCGGCGCAGCATAGCGCACTATTTGGCAAGATGAAAATACTTTACCCTATATGACAGACTTTGAATTGATATAAAAATTAAGTTGAGTTATAAGCGCATACACCGAGCAGGCTATAAGCAAAAAGCTCATAGAAACGAAACAGAAACCGCTAAATTAAACTAAAAATAGGAGAGGCTAAATTGTGAAAAAGTTAAAACGAAACACGAAGAGATACACCAAGCAGGCTATAAGCAAAAAGCTCATAGAAACGAAACAGAAACCGCTAAATTAAACTAATAATAGATGAGGTTAAAGTGTGTAGGCTAAAAATTTACTTGTGGAAATGGGTTGAGTTAAATGATAGAAATAGGACTGTTATTAATTTTTGATGAGAAAAGAGAAGGATATTATTGTACTATTTGAGCATATATCGTTTTGTTAATGCAAAGGTAGTGTTTTTTTTATAAACTGTTCCTTTTTTTTTATATTTTTTTTATTTTTTTTAAAAAACAATAACCTTGCTAAGAATTTATTCCCATTGGGGCGATAGATTAAAACACATAAGAAACTATTTTGAACCGCATAAGAACCACATAAGAAGGTTAGTCACATAAGATTTTGTGGGTTGAATACTCTAAAACATAGGCTTATGTGACCTTGTTATGTGGTTCAATTTACAATCGGCTTAACTTTTCAATGTATCAATCAAGCAAAAGGAAATAATATAAAAAAGCAGGACAAAACGCAGGGCTTTTCCAACGAATTTTAGCTTGCTAAAAGCGAATGAAATGCCCAACTATTACAAAAAACACTTACCTTTGCAGGAAAAACGAGCTAATAGAATCCGTAATTACACTAAATTTAATCATCATCACTACTTTAATAACTACTACTTTAATAACTACTACTTTAATCATCACTACTTTAATCATCACTACTTTAATCATCACTTTATTTCAAACAAAATGCGATTTTCAATTCTTTCCGCCCTTTTCCTGACGCTTTTTTATACCGCTTTTTATAGTACCGCTTTCGCGGGAACGATAACCCCGC
>JBEEMU010000420.1:0-5010 GCA_041192485.1 Bacteroidota bacterium
TAAAAACTTGGGCGTATTGAGTGGTAACGGGTAGGCACTTTCTTCAAAAATATGGCGTGCTTTTTTACCCCAATTCTCCCATTTAGGCAGGACTTCGGCGAGTGATTTTATCGCCGCAATAGAATAATAATCAGGAGATGTTGGTATAATAAAATAATCCGAACTTACTAATAAAGCCTGATTGATTGCACTCAAACTCGGATTCATATCTATCAATATATAATCAGCATTATATTTTTTTCCCGTTTCTTCTATTAGATAATTAAGTGCGCCAGGTAAGTTTATCATGGTATAAAATGTGTTAGAAAGTTGGAATGAAACACCTAACGCAACCTCCCATTCAGACAAATTTATACTGCCAGGTAATAAGAAAAGATTTTCATTACCATTTACTTTTATACACTCAACCGGCTCAATGGATTTAGTTGCTGCTCGAAAAGCAGGCGCAACAGCGTCTTTAATATTATTTTTGTTCTCGTTTTCATAAAAAGACTCGTACTTATCATTACCTAATATAGTTAATGACAAATTACACTGGGAGTCTGCATCTATTAGCAAAACTTTATTGCCCTGTTCGGCAAGTTTCCAGCCAATATGAAAGGTGCTTGTTGTTTTACTAACGCCGCCTTTATGATTAAAAAATGCTATTTTTTTCATGTATATTAAAAAAAAAATGATTGTAGAGAATAGCAGTAGTGATATTTTATAATTATCACTACTGCTTAATATATCAAAAAACTACTTATAATTCCGTTCTTTCACCTCAATATTTTCGTAATGAAACTCGTCTTTGTGCAAAACGGGGTCGTTGCCTTGTCCGGTAAATTGCCATGCGGCGGCATACATAAATTCGGTGTGATTAGTTTGCGCTTCGCCGTCTGCGGTTTGATACTCTTCGCGGAAGTGTCCGCCGCACGATTCGTTGCGGTGTAAGGCATCAACGCACATGAGTTCGCCGAGTTCCATGAAGTCGGCTACACGAACCGCTTTCTCTAATTCGGGGTTGTACTCGTCGTTAGTACCTGCCACGAAAACGTTTTTATAGAAATCGGCGCGGAGGTCTTGTATGAGTTTGCGGGCTTTCGCCAAACCTTCGGCGTTGCGTGCCATACCGCAATACGTCCACATAATATGCCCTAAATCGCGATGATATGACTCGACAGATTTATCGCCTTTTATGTTTAAAAGTTGGTCAATTTTGCTTTTTACTCGGTTTTCTGCTTCTTCAAATGCTGTGTTATTCGTGGAGATTGCGCCCGTGCTAATTTCTTTGGAAAGAAAGGTGCCAATGGTGTAAGGCAGCACAAAATAGCCGTCTGCCAAGCCCTGCATCAAGGCTGACGCGCCTAAACGGTTGGCTCCGTGGTCGCTGAAATTGGCTTCGCCGCAAGCAAAAAGTCCGGGTATATTGGTTTCCAAATTATAATCGACCCACAAGCCGCCCATGGTGTAATGCACGGCAGGGTAAATGCGCATCGGCATTTCATACGGATTTTCGCCTGTAATTTTTTCGTACATTTCAAACAAATTGCCGTAACGCGCCGCTACGGTTTCTTTGCCGAGTCGAGTTATGGCTGCGCCAAAATCCAAGTAAACGGCGAGTTTGGTTTTGCCTACGCCGTAGCCATCGTCGCAGCGTTCTTTTGCGGCGCGTGAGGCAATATCGCGTGGCACCAAATTGCCGAAAGCAGGGTAGCGGCGTTCCAAATAATAATCGCGGTCGGCTTCGGCTATTTGCGTGGGGTTTTTATCGCAATCTTCTTTGTGTTTTGGCACCCAAACGCGCCCGTCATTCCGCAAGGATTCGGACATAAGCGTTAGTTTCGATTGGTAATCGCCGCTAACGGGAATGCACGTTGGGTGGATTTGTGTGTAGCACGGGTTCGCAAAAAACGCGCCGCGTTGATGGGCTTTCCATGCCGCCGTCACGTTGCATAGCATCGCATTCGTGCTTAGGTAAAACACGTTGCCGTAGCCGCCAGTGCAAAGCACGACGGCGTGGCCGCCGTGTCGCTCTATTTCGCCTGTTACCAAGTTGCGGGTAATGATGCCGCGTGCTTTTGTGGTCGTGTTGCCCGCTTCATCGGTTTCGTCGACCATAACGACATCGAGCATTTCGTGGCGATTATACATTTTCACCGTGCCTTCTTTTATTTGGCGCGAAAGTGCTTGGTATGCACCAATCAATAATTGTTGTCCGGTTTGACCGCGAGCATAAAAAGTGCGCGACACTTGTGTTCCGCCAAATGAGCGGTTATCGAGCAGTCCGCCATATTCGCGGGCAAACGGTACGCCTTGCGCCACACATTGGTCGATGATTTTGCCGCTCACTTCAGCCAAACGATGCACATTTGCTTCGCGCGCTCGATAGTCGCCGCCTTTTATGGTGTCATAAAATAGGCGATAGGTGCTGTCGCCATCGTTGCGGTAGTTTTTGGCGGCGTTGATACCGCCTTGTGCCGCAATAGAGTGTGCGCGGCGCGGCGAGTCGTGAAAGGTAAATGCCTTCACGTTGTAGCCGAGTTCGCCGAGCGACGCGGCGGCTGACGCGCCCGCAAGCCCTGTTCCGACGACGATAATATCGATTTTCCGTTTGTTATGCGGCGCAACGAGCGGCATGGTTGCGCGGTAAGTCGTCCACTTTTCGGCGAGGTCGCCCGCAGGAATTTTGCTGTTTAATGACATGGTGATGTATTGGTTTTATGTGGATTTTTTATTGTTTTATTTGGAAATGAATTGCGATAATAAGTACTTGTATATGTTTATTGGCTCTTTTTATATTTTTCATCGTTCAAAAAATTTTCAATACTATCCACAATTTCGTCTAAATATTTAAAAACGTGTTTTCTGATTTTATTTATTTCAAAAAATCCTTCCCTTGCACCAATTTTTGTATAACTTTCTTCGCCATGTGCTAATTTATTACGATAATTTTTGACTTTAAGAATGTGCTTTGTATCTAACCTTGTCTCGTCTCTTGTATCATCAGCATCTTCTACTATCAATGCCACATCTTCAATGTTAATACCGTATTTAGGGAAAAGTTTTCTAATCTCTCGGGCATCTAAATTTCCTGAAATATCTTTACCTACTAACTCAATATAAGCATTGTAGCCACTTAAATCAGCGTTTAATGTAGGATTTTGCTCTTTAGGATTAGGTTTTGGTTTGAAATCTTTTACTTCAAAAATATCTAAATCTTGTATGGCATTAGATAGTAAATAAGGTGCAAAAGGGTTGTACTGATCAGGTTTTAAAGATTCTAGTTTTTTGATAAGATTACTTTTATATTCAAGCCATATTATTTGGTACAACTCGCTTAGTTCTTTTCGCTCCAATCCTTGCTCGTTTATGTGCAAAAATATAGTATTTAAGCCTTCAACAACGGTACCTTCCATTAGATTGTAAAGCATTAGAAAGGTATTTGCTTTCATTACTTTATACAAGTCAAGGTCTATCGTAAATGTCTGCGCTTCTGTATTTGACAAACGATTCTCCGTTGTTGAAGAATCTAAAAACTGAAGCAGTTCAAAATACGCTTCAATTTCTTTTTTTCTGGTTTCAAAATCAGTTCTTAGATTCATAATTGTGCTAATATTTTGTGTTTAACGTATTCTATTCTTTCCCGCACTCTTTTCGGGGAACTGGTATTGCTGCCTGTTACCAAGGTATTAAACTCGTCCTCGTCTGCCCACGAAACATCTATTTTTTGAGATATTTTTCTCTCTCTTAGCACCATATCTACGCCAACCGAAAGTGCTTCGAAACGGACTCGTGGTGTTTTTTGAGACCCTTCATACTTTAAAAAACCTTTATTGGGGAAATTCAAGTTAATAAAATTTACCATATTTACAAATCTATTATAATACACAGATTCGTCAAATGACTTATCCTCATTTTTATTTTTTAAATAATTATCTAAAAAATCTGCTTGCGAGTTATCATTAAAGTTTGGATACCTATCCGCATAAGCAAAAAAACGCAAAATAAGTTCTTCAGCCTCATTTCGTTTCCCTACCGTTGGTGTAAAATAAGTTAATTGTTTAAATAACTCGTTTTTAGCGCACTTATTATAAATTAAATCCGTGAATTTCCCGCCATAAATTCCCTTTCGCTTCTCCATATCCCGAAGTTCATCGCCCCCTGTGTTTACTCTATCAAACATCATAAAGCGTGCTTCCGCATTATTTTTGTCTGAAAGCACAATTGTTTTGATAGGAATATTTAAGAAGCGTTTTTGTCTTCCGGGAGAGAAATCACTGAATTTTTTACCATTCAGTTCTGTTAGAACCTCCAAATCAACAAGTTGAAGTTCGTTGTTTACAAATGTAGATAATGTATTGATGCGCTGACAACCATCTACAATTTCTAAATCACCCTCTCTATCTGTATTTTTAGATAATTCTGCATTGTCATACACATCTGCAAGGAAAATAGAGGGTATGGGTAAACCGAGCAATAGACTTTCAATAAGGCGAGATTGTCTTTTTCTGTCCCATATAAAATCTCTTTGATAATCAGGAACATAAATTGCGCCTTTATTGAACTTTGACACTAAAAACTCAATTGTGAATTCTCTAGTATCAAAATCAACTTCTTGTTTTTTTTGTATAATTTGCGCTTCGGCAAGTTCAAAATTAACCATGATGAATTGTTTTTAATTGCATTGATGAAATGATGTTTTAATACGATTGATTACTCGAGTCAAATAGCCTTGTTGTTTTCCTTTTGCATGAGCAAAACACATTTCAAGAATTTGGCTGTCGTTATAAGAAGGGAAGGTGGTAGTCATTGGCAACGTATTTCCATGTCGCACATTTGTATAATTCAGTGTGTATTTTTTTCGCAAATCATTCAGCAAGCCTATCATTTCAAATAATGTATGCCCACGGAGTTTTAAGGTGTAATTTTCCTTCAAATCATTTTTATAAGTAGTGGCAGGCGCGTAATAGCTTCTATTAGACAAAAAAGATGGAGTAAAACAGCAATTTTGGGTATCAAAAATGGTTG
>JBEEMU010000421.1:0-5083 GCA_041192485.1 Bacteroidota bacterium
CATTCCCAAAATATTGGGTTTGGTACTTATTCTCATCGCTATTTACTTAGCCGTTGCGTTTACGTCTTACCTTTTTACTTGGCAACAAGATTATTCAGATGTATTTGCACTCGGCCCGCAAATTTTATTTTACAAAGATGTTCACCCCGCTAACTGGCTGGGGCGATTAGGTGCATACTCCTCGCAAACACTGGTTGGCGATGGTTTTGGGTTACCTGGCTTTGCTTGGATATTTTTGTTTTTTTCAACAGGCACGGCGCTTATGCGCAAACAGCATATCCGCACCTTGTATAGCCTTTATTTCTTTAGCGTACTCGGCATGACCTTAGCGGCAACCGTGTTATACTTTATTTTTAGTGTAGGTGTCGATACGGGTTTTCCCTGGGGCGGCATCGTAGGCAAAGCGATTTGCGAGCGCATGATTAGTTTTATCGGGCAAACAGGTATGCTATTATTAATAGTATTTACCTTGATAGGCTCTATCATGTGGATTTTTAACCCGACTTTTGAAAACTTTGATTTTGGCAAATTTTTAGACGATGTAGAAGATCGCACAGGCATCCCTTTTTCGCGTTTCCGCAATTACGAAACTGAAGGCGGAGAGCCTCCGAAAAAAACGCGCACAAGAACCAAAAAATCGGATACGGATACTGAAAACACCGAAACACAACCTGAAAATAGTGAAGAAGAAGAAGAAGAAGGAAATGTACTTGCGCCTGATTTGACAAATACGCCGGCTTATAATCCGCTAACTACAAATCGTCGTGATGCCCTCGCAGGTCGTAGTACAACACCTGTTCGTGTGCTTACACTACCCGATGACGACGAACCTGCGCCGCAAGTAAACTTGAAAACAGGACAAATACAAATACCCGTAAATCAGCCTATTACACCTGTAAATAGACGCGGATTGCGCTCAGGCGACGATGGTTTTGAAATAGAAATACCTGAAAGTGAGGGCTACGACGATAGCGACGAACCCGAAATTTTTACGCACAACACTACGCGCGCCGAAACCAGCAATGACGCGCTCGAACCTTACGACCCTACTGCCGATTTATCGTCTTACGAACACCCTGTATTGGCTTTATTAGAAAATTATGACGACCAAAAAGTAGAAATAGACCGCGCCGAATTGGAAAGCAATAAAGACCAAATCATTGAAACGCTTTTGAATTATAAAATCGAAATTACCAAAATAAAAGCGACAATCGGGCCAACCGTTACCTTATACGAAATAGTACCCGCGCCAGGTGTGCGTATTTCTAAAATAAAAAGTTTGGAAGACGATGTGGCACTCAACCTCGCTGCACTCGGTATTCGCATCATTGCGCCGATTCCCGGTCGCGGAACGATTGGCATAGAAGTGCCGAACAAAAACAAGCAAATGGTTTCGTTAAAAGAGGTATTGGCAAACGAAAAGTTCAAACGCGCCAACATGGATTTGCCAATTGCACTCGGAAAAACGATTTCAAATGAGGTTTTTGTTGCCGATTTAGCAAAAATGCCGCACTTATTGATAGCAGGCGCAACCGGGCAAGGAAAATCGGTCGGTATTAATACCATTTTGATGTCGATTTTGTATAAAAAACACCCTTCACAGGTGAAATTAGTGCTAATTGACCCTAAAAAAGTAGAACTTTCGCCGTATAATAAAATAGAACAGCACTTCTTAGCCTTTCTACCCGGACAAGACGAGCCTATTATTACCGAAACACAAAAAGTAATACATACGCTTAATTCACTTTGTTTGGAAATGGACCAACGCTACGATTTATTAAAAAAAGCGGAATGTAGAAACCTGAAAGAATACAACGCCAAATTCACTTCTCGACGCTTAAATCCGAGTAAAGGACACAAATTTTTGCCCTTCATCATCTTAGTAATCGACGAATTTGCCGATATGATTATGACCGCAGGCAAAGAAGTAGAGCAACCGATAGGACGCTTAGCGCAATTAGCGCGTGCCGTTGGTATTCACTTGATTATTGCTACGCAACGCCCGTCCGTAAACATTATTACAGGCGTTATTAAAGCCAACTTCCCCGTCAGGTTAGCCTTCAAAGTATCGTCAAAAATAGATTCGCGCACAATTCTCGACACAGGCGGAGCCGACCAACTCATCGGACGCGGCGATATGTTATTAAATATAGAAGGCGAAATGATTCGATTGCAATGCGCCTTCGTGGACACGCCCGAAGTAGAGCGCGTCATCGACTATATTGCATCGCAAAAAGGCTATCCCGAACCTTACTTTTTACCCGAAGTTGGCGGCTTGACCGACGGAGACGACAATTTTTCTATGGGCAATCTTTCGCCAAACGAATGGGACGAGTTTTTTGAAGACGCTGCCCGAACCCTCGTGCAAACCCAACAAGGCTCTACCTCGATGATACAACGCCGCCTAAAACTCGGCTACAATCGCGCAGGGCGCATCATGGACCAGTTAGAAGCCGCAGGCATCGTCGGGCCAAATGAAGGCTCAAAAGCCCGCGAAGTACTCATCGGCACCGAGTCGGAATTAGACAATTATATTGCGCAATTGCGCAAAAAACGCTAACATTTACGACTATTTTTAGGCTTTCATTTGTAAATTTATATCTTATGCTTATCGCAAATCCAATTTACGACATTGTTTTCAAATTCCTAATGGAAGATATTGAGATTGCGCGCGAGTTTCTCTCGCTCATTCTTAAAGAAAATATTACCTCCATCGAGCTAAAACCGCAAGAAACGGTCGCCGAAACGATGATTGGTTTAAAAGTGTTTCGATTCGATTTCAAAGCGCATATTCGCAATGAAGACGGCTCGGTAAAAAAAATCCTCATCGAGCTGCAAAAAGCCAAAAACTTGCTCGACCTCCCGCGATTCCGTCAATACCTCGGCGATAATTATCGAAAAGAAGACGATGTAACTATTCTTTCAGGCGATGTCGCCAAGCAATCACTCCCGATTGTCACAGTCTATTTTTTGGGTTTCAACCTTTCGGCAAAAAAAGTACCCGTTATCCACATCAATAGAACGTATATCGATGTGCTAAATAACGAACTGCTCGATATAAAAGTGGATTTTGTCGAAAAACTGACGCATGATAGCTATCTTATCCAAATTAAATACCTCACAAAAGATATGCAAACCCGATTAGGAAATGTCTTGCAAGTGTTTCGCCAAACATATTATCAAGACGATAAACACCGTTTGGCCTTTGAAAACAGCAGCAACGACCCCTTAGCAAAGCGAATGGCTGACCGGCTTGCCCGCGCTTTCGCTAGCGAGGAAATGCAGCAGCAAATGGACGTGGAAGACCAAATAGACCGCCTTTTTGCTAAACAACAAAAAGAAATACAAGAAAACGAACAGAAATTGCAAGAGCAAGAAGTTGAACTTAAGAAAAAAAATCAAGAAATACAAGAAAAAGACACTGCTTTGCAAGAAAAAGACACCATTTTGCAAGAAAAAGACACTGCTTTGCAAGAAAAAGACACTGCTTTGCAAGAAAAAGACAATGCAATAGCCGAATTACTCAAACGCTTAAAAGAATTAGAAAATAAATAACGTACATCTCATCATTATATATCATTTAAAAAAATATGCAAACAGTAGCTACTCGCGCCGAAGAACTCATACATTTAGAGCATCATTATGGTGCGCATAACTATCATCCTTTGCCCGTTGTATTAGAACGCGGCGAGGGCGTACACGTTTGGGATGTGGACGGAAAGCGGTATTACGACTTTCTTTCTGCCTATTCTGCCGTCAACCAAGGGCATTGCCACCCGCGTATCATTGCCGCATTGACCGAGCAAGCACAGCGATTGACACTCACTTCGCGGGCGTTTCATAACGATAAACTCGGCGAATATGAACGTTTCATTACCAAATTTTTTGGTTACGACAAAGTACTACCCATGAATACGGGCGTTGAAGGCGGCGAAACAGCCATAAAACTCTGCCGCAAATGGGCCTATCAAGTAAAAGGCGTTCCTGCCAATCACGCTAAAATAATCTTCGCTTCGGGCAACTTTTGGGGTAGAACACTCGCCGCCGTTTCCTCCTCGTCCGACCCCGATAGCTATGGCAATTACGGCCCGTTTATGCCCGGCTTCGAACTAATTCCATACAACGATTTCCCCGCCTTAGAAAAAGCCTTAGAAGACCCGAATGTAGCAGGATTCATGGTTGAGCCTATTCAAGGCGAAGCAGGCGTTGTGGTGCCCGATGCCGACTATTTGCAAAAAGTGTCGGCACTTTGCACCGCTAAAAACGTCCTTTTTATCGCCGATGAAGTACAAACGGGCATTGCTCGCACAGGCAAATTGCTCGCCTGCGACCATGCAGGCGTGAAACCCGACATCTTGATACTCGGAAAAGCCTTGTCGGGCGGCGTATTACCTGTGTCGGCAGTACTTTGCCGCGACGAAATTATGCTAACAATTCGCCCCGGACAGCATGGCTCTACGTTCGGTGGCAACCCCTTAGCTTGCGCCGTTGCAATGGCTGCTTTGGAAGTGGTGCGCGATGAAAATTTGGCAGAGAATGCCGATAAACTCGGCAAACTTTTCAGGGAACGCATGAACGCGCTTATCGCAAAAACCGACCTCGTGACACTTGTGCGTGGACAAGGCTTATTGAATGCCATTATCATCAATGATACGGAAGACTCTTCTACTGCTTGGGATATTTGTATGAAACTCGCCGAAAATGGCTTACTTGCAAAACCTACTCATGGCAATATTATCCGCTTCGCGCCGCCGCTCGTTTTAACCGAAGAGCAATTGCATGACTGTTGCGATATAATAGAAAAAACGATAGTGGCATTTGAACGGTAGGCAGAATTTAATTCATTAATTCTACTAAGTAGTCTTTCAAGTTAATCTTGTCGGATTGTAGTTTATGCGTATAAGGTGCAGCGCACCATCATATTTGTAGAAAATTATCCCGAAACGAGCATGAAGGTGCAGTGCACCGCGATATTAATTCTTCCGTTTTTTGGGTTTCGGTGCGCTGCACCTCCATGCTTGGTCGTATATTTCAATGCTACAACTATTTCGGTGCGCTGCACCTCGCAATCCGACAGCATTAA
>JBEEMU010000422.1:0-5350 GCA_041192485.1 Bacteroidota bacterium
CGACCTTTATAAAGCCCCCCGTTTCTGGTGGGGCGTGTGCGGGGCTGTTTACCTCATTAAACCCAAGTGTATCGCAAGCACTGCCATCGACGGGACCTAAGCGGAAATTTGGGTAATTAGGAAGCCCACGAACCATAAAAGCGGGTAAATGAACGCTATGCTGCCGTAAATTACAGGCTACGCCCCGCTCATTTGGACTTTCTATAGTATGCAGATATTTTGTGCCGTTTGCAGTGCTGATATATATTTTGCCATCTGCAGCGAGTTGTGCCAGCCAAAACTGCGTTGAGAGCAAAAAATTAAGATAGGTGCTATCGCGAAAACCATCATACACAGCTACCGTATCGCCCGAATTTGCAATATCAGTGGCTTGTAAATCGTATTGTAAAACAATATCGGGGCTGCAAGTGTAAAAATAGCGAGAGTTAGGTGCGATAGATAAGCCAAAAAAGTAACCATTTGCTACTGTATAAAACTGTCTATGATTGGTTAGTAACCCTAAGCACCTATCGAAATCCATAATGTCGATTCTCGTTTTATTATTTGTCGGATTGTAAGTAACTGCTACAAAAGTACTGCCATCTTCTGAAAAACAAGATTGACCATCGTTAGGGAAGGAGGGAATAACAGGTAGTTGTTGCCAGCCTAAATCATGTAAACCTATGGGGTCGAGTAAACAAAGGCGGTATTTTGTAAAACCTCTTTGCCAACAAGTTACCCACCAATCGCGCCCGTTAGCGTGCCGCACTGCATTTAGTTTGCCACATTCAAAAGAATCTCGCACAACCACATTCCGCCAAGAGCTTACTCCCCCTGCTCCGTTGCGTAAATTACTATCTACTATGGTATAATATAAGCCCTCCCCTGAATAAGGACCTGCATGAGGGTCATTTATTTTTTGATGAATTAAATAATATAAATGATTACTATTCGGTAAAGGCAATATTAAAGCGGTTTGCATAAACAGATAACCATGTTCAGGGTCTGTTGCCCAGTCACCAGGATTGAGTAAACTAGCAGTCATTAATCTATTATTTTTATCATAGACCAACACATTATTTGTTTGGAAAACTAAATTGCCAACAGAGTCACAAATACTTGCATTCGCCATGTAAAATCCAGTAGAGTCATAAGTCGATGTTAGTGTGAAAGGAGTAGTTGCAAAATTTAAAGACATTAGACGATAATCTGGGTTTTGTGGCCAACCATCATAGCCTAAATGCCAAATATAGTCACGTTTGTAATCGGCTAAGGGTTGCGAAAAAGTATAATTAGAAGCAAAAATAATAATTATACTCCATACAATTGCTATTTTCATGGTATAAAATAGAAAGGGCTATACTTGCCTCCGCGAAAGGAAGCAAGTATAACCGTGTGAAGGAGTTTTAATTGATTAGTACTATTTTTTTAGTAAATACGGTGTTATCGTCGCCTTGTATTTTCACCAAATAAATGCCCGCGCTATAAGTCGTAAGGTCATATAAAATACTCGTATTTGTTTCCGTAAATTGGTTAGTTTGCAAAAGTCGACCATACACATCAAACAGTTGAATACTGCCCTTTGGGTGCTTATTGCTAAAGCCAATCGTAACCGTTCCCTGTGTCGGATTAGGCGCAAATGTTATATTCCATAAAGTATTTTGAGCCGCTTCAACCGTTTTTGGCTTCGCAGTACGCCATAAAATACCACGATTTAAACAAATTACACGGTCGTTATAGTAGGTTTTATCAAACTCGGAAACCATGGCTCGCGCTGCAAATACCGCGTTTCCGCCCTCGAAGGGGCATTGTGAAGCGATGGAGAGTAAGGTCGATTTTTGCGCAGCAGTAAACCGCCCCTTGTTGTCTTGTCTGTATTTCGTTACTAAACTTTTTGTCGAGTCTAATTGATTTGTATAAAAAATATCATTTACTATTTTTTCATTCTCTTCATATTGCGCAGTATGTGTTAGGGCATTGTTTTGCAAAACAAGATTCGGTAGATTTGTTTTTATAATACTATCTTGAGTCTGCATCAACTCTGTTTCTAAACTTAGCAACTGTATATACTGCATTTTGTAATTGACATACTGTACTTCTAAAGCTCTTATTTGTGTAGTATCTTTTATTACAGAAAGTAAACTATCTACTAATAATAAATTTTGATTTGTTAATAAAATGGCATTTTGATATTGTTGTAATAGCGTTTTTATTTGATTAGTAGGTGTAATAACTTCTTTAGTGTTTTTTTCAATATTTTGAAATTTACCCTCGGTTATTACTGCCATACTATCGATAAATGCCATAAAAACAGGGTCTTGCAATAATTCGGTTTTTTTTTCTAAAAGGTTTAATAAATAGCGTTTATCTGCCCATTTCAAACCTTCTTCGTAAGCACTGTCATATTTCGTAAGATTTAAGGCAATATCAATTTCTGCATCTAAGTTCATCGCTGCATTTAGAGCAGACAGGCAGGCGGTATTGCATATTTTATTACATAATGGCGAAGTATTAAACCAGGATAAAGGGTTTACGCTTGGGCTGCCATTCGAATTGCGCGGTATACAAATGCCATTGTCATCAATCTGATTAACCGTATAAAGGTTGGGAGTTATACTAACTGTATTTTCATTGAACGCTCCAATTTTACTACCATTATATTGACTTGTCCACACATTTCCGTTCCGCTCCTGCGGTCCTGTTGTGGCTGTTGGCGAGTACCAAAGCGCGCTTGCGTGTTCGCCAAAATAGTTGCCTTTTATTTGCGAACCTGTACAAATACCCTCCACTTTTATCCCTGTTTTCAGCAAGTCTGTTGTATTGCAGGTTATTTGCGTTTGTGCGCTTTGCTCGATGCGAATGCCCGTGTAGTCGGCAGTTGCGGTAAGGTCTTCACTGCCTTGCAGGGTATTATTATCTACAATAGTTTGTGGGCTTCGGGCTACTAAAATGCCTTCGCTATTGCTGTTCGGTTCCATGCAATTTACCTCATTATTTTTCACGGTGCTGCCTATTATATTCGTTAGTGCAATGCCCGTAGTAGCGTTTTCTATGGTAATTATATTATCGGTTATGCTGGTATTCGAAAAATCGGCAGCACCTGCGCCTACCGCACCGCTGATACTAATAGCGGCACTATTGCTAGGCGTAGCTGCGCTCGCCTCGTTTACGCTAATCGTATTTCGGTTCAAACTAATATTAGCGTTTGTCGGGTTGCCCGAAATCTCGATACCGCGATAGGTTGCGGCTATCGTGCTTCGCTCAATAGCTATTTCAGCCGTATTTGTTGTAGCAATACCGTATTTTACGTTTCGCATCGATACGCCTTGCGAACTGGGGGAGTTAGCATAAATTGCCGCGCCATTTGCCAGTATGCCGTAGTCGCAGTTTTCAAAATGGTGCATGGCTTGGTAACCGAAAAAGTTTACCAGACCATTAGTCTGTGCATAAATCGCGTTTCCGCGCCCCATTCTATCAAAATCGTGGATATTTGCAAAATAGCAATTTCCAATATTGAGCGTACTATTATACGATATAATCCCATTTGATAGGTCTGTAAACGAAGTACTTCCACCTATAACGCCATCAATAGGGTCTAAATGAATAGGGTTAATAGATGCCTGCGAGTTTATCAAACCAAGTCCAGCAATAGGGAAATGTTCGCCTGTGTGTGCGACATTGATTTTAGGGCTTCCGACAAGCGGCGTTCCTTTAAATACCGTCGAATTACATTGAAAATACAGGGGCAAAGGTGTAGGATTTGCAGAGCCATTTATAAAAACTGAAATGTAATCATCTTGAAAAACAGTATTTTTCAGAGAAATAGACGCGTTAGGCTGCTCGGTGTAAATACCGCTATCGCTGTCTTTTATCGTTGTCGGTTTTCGTACAGGTCCCGACCTATCGGTATATACCGCTTCATCAATGGTCAGAATACCACCGTCCAGTATTTCTATTTTGTCCCATAAACTACTGCTACAACTTTCTATAGTACAACCAAGCAGCGTAAGTGTTTTTCCAGCTCCTATCGTTATTCCACAGGCTGTTCCGATGTGAATATCGCTATTAAAAAAGGTGTAATCCTCGTCAATCAAGAGGTTGTGGCCCGACAAATACGATATGACTATTTTCTGCATCGTTGTAGCAGCCGTAGCCATCGGTAGCAGTTTTCCTACCGCAATATTCGCCACAATTTGTGAAGTTGTCGTGCCTCTTGGTTCTATCTCTTTGAAATTTGGCGGAACAGGACAGCAATCATTGAATACAGTAATATCAATACTACTCGTTGCTGTGCATGTTGCTCCGTCGGTTACGGTAACGGTGTAGGTTGTCGTGCTTACGGTTGTTGCACCTGCTGCTTGCGGCGTTACTTGTATGCTGGCGGTTGTTGCGCCCGACGGCGTGCTCCAGTGCCACGATGTAGGCACTGTTAAGTTTACTATGGCATCTATGCTTATCAACGTATTTGCACAGATAGGCTGTGTAGTAGAGGGCGTTATTGTCACGGTCGGCTCAAAAACAGTTACCGCAATAGATGCTGTAGAGGCACAAGTGCCACCGCCCGAAATAGTCACCGTGTAAGTGCCGCTCTGATGCACTGTTATAGCATTTGTCATTGCCGTAGGCGAACTTACGATTTCGCCCGTACTCCATACGAAATTGTGGATAGCTGACGATTGATTCGCAATAGTAGCCGTCAAAACGGCTTCGCAGGTATTTATACTGCTTGTAAGGCTAAAGGTTGGTATAATGGGGCTAAAGTTTAGCAAATCCGTTTTCCAAATACCTCGCCCATAAGTAGCCGCATAGAGTTTGCCACTGCAAGCGTCTATTTCTAAGTCGGAAACAATCGTGACGGGTAGGTTTCCGCTAAAACAATCCCAATGATTATTGGATTTATTCCATTTAAACACGCCAACATCGGTACCAGCATACAGCACATCATCAGAACCTGGTTGATAAACGAGGGCATTGATGGGGAGCGGCGGAAGCCCTGCATCTCTGGGTATCCAATTTGTTCCATCAAAATATTTAACCCTATTCGCCCCAATTCCTGAATTTTGAGTTGTTTCGGCAAAAGAATCGAAACCAACCCATACTTTATTCGGATCCGTCGGATTTACGGCAATAGACGTTGGCGTAAACCAGAAATTAGTAAATGTTGTCCAAGTTGTACCACCGTCTATTGATTTATAGAGGGGCGAACGGGGTATATTATCCGTATAAGCGTGGCTTGCGCCACCTAAATAAATGACTTGATTATTGGAAGGCGCAATTGCCAGCCCTGCAAAGCCCGTTGTCGTTTTTTCAAGAAGACAGGGGTCTAATGGGTGCATTACACACCAAGAAAGGTCGGCAGCAACTGACAATA
>JBEEMU010000423.1:0-8352 GCA_041192485.1 Bacteroidota bacterium
AGATGTTGATATGCTCTTTGGCGACTTGTGGGTGCGAAAACGCCGTTTTGAAAAACTTGTCGTGTGGTTGATGCGGAACGCCATTCATCTTTCTACTTTTATTGATTTTTATAAGGCAAAGATACGGCATTTTTTCAAACAAATTGTTATTTTTAAAATTTTTTTAAAAAAATGAAAAAAGTTCTAGGTTGCTTGAAACAACGCCACGCGAAAAACCTACCCAGGCTATTCATTCGGCTAAGGAATGGATGAAACTTGGTTAGTTTTACACGTCCCTAAAACACTCGTATTTATCCGACAGGGTTAAATGGATTGACTACTTAGGAAGTAAAATAAGCATAAAATCACCGACAATCCGTAACAAATCCCTAAAATTCGTGTTAAATCATGTAACGGATAAACTGTTCCACTTATTTAATTCACTTTCACCACCCTAAAACGCACATCAGCATCGGCAGAACCCAACTCGCAGGAGCCATTTTTACCCGAAGGTTGATGTTTTAACTTCAAGCGAATCATGCCATTTTTCAAGGTGCTATCAGTTAGAACGCGGTATTTTAACCCTAAGGGCAAGGCGGGGTTATTGCCGTCCATATCGGTCGGGGTTGCGGTAAGACCGAACGGCGTAAGCGGCGTAATGCAAATAAGATGGAATATCGAACGCGCCTTTACCTCTTTGCTGATAGTATCAATAGGTGACTTTGTTTCGTTTAAAAATAAAATTTCCAAATTATATTGGGAGTTTTTTTTAAGATTCAGTATCGCTGTTGAAGTGTCCGCATGGGTAGCTGGATTATTGTCTAAGTCAGCCCATCTTGCTACGCCCTTATCCGCAGTATCCGCAGGGTTGACATAAATAATTTTCACCGTAGAAATATACTCATTTTCTAGCGGTGTAACGGGTTCTACAAGCTCAGGTTGGCAGGAAATTACGACTAAAATAGTGATGAAACTGCCCAAAAGTAAGGTTTTTGAAATGTATTTTTTCATGGTGGAAATAAAGCTAAAATAGAAACGGAACTATCGGGTAGTTGGCTAAACGTACTTTATTGGCGCAGCGCACCCTAAATATTTGTAGCATTTTTAGTAGCAGTTATGCCTTATGTGCAGCGCACCGAAATATATAAGCAACTGATAACCAATATATTATATTACGGTGCGCTGTACCCTGACGTATTTTACTTTTGATTTTGCTACAAATATTATGGTGTGTTGCACCTACTCACTTTTGGTGTTAGCCAAGAACCCGATAATTCCGAATAGAAATAATATCACAAAGATACAGCTTTTTATAAAAGGCAACACTGTTAAGTAGTAGAGTAAGTAGTAGAGTATAAATAATCGCTATTTTAAAATCCTGTAAAATACAGCGGTTTGAGGTATTTATAATAGTGTTTATTTTGCCGCAGGCGCAGGTTCCTTACACACCGCGTTGCCGTAAGGCTTCATAAAGCATCATGCCCGCAGCAACCGACACATTATACGAATCTGTCGTTCCGTTCATCGGAATAGTAAAGCACATATCGGCGCGTTTGAGCAAGTGTCGGCTTACGCCCTCGCCTTCCGAGCCGATAAGAATAGCGGTAGGTTCGGTAAAATCGACGCTTTTTAGTGGCAGCGTACCTTTCAAATCGGAAGCGACAACCTGCACACCCGACTGTCCGAGTAAATCTAAGACAACCGATAGACTTGTTTCGCGGCAAACAGGCAGGGTTGCTAATGCACCCGCCGAGGCTTTCATCGCTTCCGCATTGATGTGCGCAACGCCCTTTTGTGCAACTATGATAGCGTGTGCGCCTGCGCCTTCGGCGGTGCGAGCAATTGCGCCAAAATTGCGAACATCGGTAACGTTATCGAGTAAAATTAACAAAGGCACCTCACCACGTTCAAAAATGGCAGGCAAAAGGTCGGTTATACTGTAATAATTGGGAATGGCAGAAAGCAAGGCTATTACGCCTTGATGGTTTTGTTTGGTATATTTGCCGAACCGCTCACGCGGGATATACTGCATTTGTACGCCTGCTTTTTTGCAAGCATGACGCAAAGAAACTTCCAATTCGCCGCGTGTTCCTTCTTCTAAAAGCACTTTGTCGATAGCGGTTCCTGCGGCAAGTGCATCGAGTACGGGGTGTTTACCGTATAAAATATCTGTCATTTTGGTGAAAATTTGGTCACAGTAAAAATCCCTTGTCATTGTTTAGGTTCTTTGCGGTTTAAAACACAGAGCCTTTTTTTAAACGCAGAGTTTCGCAGAGTTTCCGCAGAGTTTCCGCAGAGCGGTGGCTAAAGAGTACGCAAGAGTTGTTTAAACTTCGTTTAAACCGCGAACCTAACCAGTGAAAATCGGTTGTTTATGGTACTTTTCTTAATAATCGTCGTCGTCGTCATCATCGTCGTCGTCGTCATCATCAAAAGAAAAACCTCCGAAAAAGTCGTTCCAAATATCTTTTTCATCAGCGTCAGCGTCTAAGGGGCTATTTAGTTGATTATTTTGGTCGTAATCCGGGTCTTCATCGAGAACAAATAAGTTCCAGCCATCGCCTTCTTCCGATGAATCGTCGGGAAAAATCGTTTTTATCCACTGTCTGAACAGCAAGCGAAACTCCTCAATCGCAATACGAAGCAACTGCCAATGCTCTTTATCGCCAACGCCTTCATATTTCAATAAAGAAATCAAGGTTTTTAATTCTTGGGCGTTTACTTTCACAAGCACGGCATTTTCCATTTGCAAAATATAGTAAGGAGTGCGAACCGCGCTTGCTAATTTGATATTCATGGTCATTGCAAATATTTCGAGTTGCGAAAGGAGCATTTCTCGATGCGAGTTGCTAAGAAGCGGCGGTTCGCGTTCGCCTTCCTTCAATCGCTCCATTTCAGCTACGTCATCGGCTTGAATCTCCTCGTCAGTATAGCCTTTGTCTGGGTCGTAATCGTCGGGGCGAACAGCCGCTGTGATTGCTTTTACGAGGTCTATAATTTCTTTTCCTTGAAACATCAAAGGCAGACCAAACTCTTTTTGTCGCCGTAGTCTGGCTGCTTCTTTGGCAGGAAGCCCGTCTTCATTGAAAATATTATTGATATATTCGTCTATCATATTGACTATAATTGAGGGGATAGTAAAAAAAACATTTAATTCGCTCGCAAAGGTACAACCGTTTTTGGTTCTTATATACTTCAAAAAAAAAATTATACAAAATGATGCAATTTCAGCTATATTTTATGCTGCTATAGACGAAGAAAATTGGTGTACTGCCATTTCTATAGCTTCGGAATTAGTAGAATGGCACTGCAACGGCAACGATTTATGGCTTGCCTACAGTAGTTCTGATTTTGTGCATTACCGCATTTCGGCGCAAAAAGGCGGCTATTTATTAGAAAAAGTCGACTGATTTTCAAAACTAAATGAAAGTTTGTTTTGTTGTAATGATTTAAGAACCTGCGGCAAATCGTAAGATTCGGCAAATCCAAAATAAACACGGTTTATACACGACTACTTAGCTGAATAAAAGAAACAACCTAAACAGGTACAAAAATCATAAAAATCATCGTCCAAAAAATCGTAAAAAATGAACACAACAAACCTGCTTACACGCGCTTTAAACCGCGAATGGCTTACGCCCGAAGAAGGCGTTTTTTTGTTTGAAAATGCCGCGACTGCCGAGTTGATGTATGTAGGCAATGCGTTGCGACAACATCACGTTCCGAATAAAACCGTCACCTGGATTATTGACCGAAATAGCAACACAACCAATGTTTGTATTGCAAATTGTAAGTTTTGCAATTTTTATAGAAAGCCAAACCATGCAGAACAATACGTTACGACTATCGACGAGTACAAGCAAAAAATAGAAGAAACCTTTGCGCTTGGTGGCGAACAGCTCCTTTTGCAAGGCGGGCATCACCCCGATTTGAGTTTGCCCTATTATGCCGATTTGTTTAAAACCTTGAAATCGCTTTATCCGACCTTGAAACTACACGCACTCGGCCCGCCCGAAATTGCGCACATCACGAAGTTGGAAAAAAGTACGCATTTCGAAGTGTTGCGCACACTAAAAGAAGCTGGATTAGACTCGCTGCCAGGCGCAGGAGCCGAAATTTTGAGCGACCGTGTGCGCCGCCTTATCTCAAAAGGCAAATGTACGGGCGAGGAATGGCTCGATGTTATGCGTGCAGCGCATCAATTAGACATCACGACTTCCGCAACAATGATGCACGGGCACATCGAAACGAATTTGGAGCGTATGCAGCATTTTGCCGATATTCGACAAGTACAGTCTGAAAAACCAGCACACGCAAAAGGCTTTTTGGCGTTTATTCCGTGGCCATTTCAAGATGAAGACACGATTTTGAAAAAAATAAAACGTGCGCGAAACACTTGTACTGCCGACGAATATGTGCGTATGATTGCGATGAGCCGTATTATGTTGCCAAATGTGGTCAATATTCAAGCATCGTGGCTGACGGTCGGCAAAGAAACCGCCGAAATTTGCCTACACGCAGGAGCCAACGATTTTGGCTCGATTATGATTGAAGAAAACGTAGTTTCGGCCGCAGGCGCACGGTTCCGCTTCACCGCAAACGGTATTCAAGAAGCCATAAAGGAAGCAGGCTTCACGCCGCAATTGCGTACACAGCAATACGAATACCGCGAATTGCCGCAAAATATGCGCCAGCAAGAATTAGATAAAACAATAATGATTGTAGATTAATTGTAATGAAAATGTTGCTAAAAGTTGGCTTGACAGTCCTGCAAATCGCCAGTATTTTCACGCTTATACCTTGGTTTTTTGCCCTCATGATGCTACCGATGGCGTTTGACGCGCCTAATAGTGGCAGCACATTCTTTCCTTACGGATTATTGGCGGGGCTTCTCTTATTTCCAGTTACAGTTTGGTACTCTTACGTCTATACATGGCTTTTTTTTCACGATAGCCGCCAACTTTTAGCGTTTTTAGTCGCAATCTTTCCACTTATTTTATTTTTTATAGCTATTTTTGGCGTTTTTTCATAAAAAATGATAACTGTTTAGGTGGCTTGTGGTTTGAAACGCAGAGCTATTTTTTAAATGCAGCCTCTCGCAGAGCGGAGGGTTAAAAGAGGGCGTAAGAGGTGTTTAAACTTCGTTTAAATCGCAGACCTGAACAATTACAAAAAATGAAGACAAAAAACCCGTTTCCAATCGGTTTTAACCGAAAAGAAACGGGCTGTTGTATTTTTTGGTGGTAATTTGAATGGAAATCAATACGATAATAAAAGCGCATTTTGGTAAAAAAGCACCCTGCTCAAAGCAATGGCAGATGCCTTCTTTATATAAGACGCTAAAAACGAGTCCAAAGTCACAAAACTTAATACATATTTTATTTGCAAATTTGAAATGAAATTCTTTTTTATAATTTCCATTGCTTGCTGTTTGGCGAGTTGTTTTCCTAAAACGGCGACCATTACCTATCGAATATCCACGGCAAAGCCGCTTTCGCAAAAGCAAACTGTCTATATTGCAGGCAATCAGCCGCAACTTGGCGAATGGCAGCCAAATAAAATTGCGTTTTCACGCGAAAATGATAGCGTTTTCATGGCGAAAATAAGGCTTCCACTATCACAAACAAGACCCCAAAAAACAACTTCATACGGAACGGATAGCGTTTTTGTGGGAAAAATAAAGCCACCGATTACCCAAAAAACAACCTCGCAAAAAACAACCTCGCAAGAAATTGCCTATAAATTCACCCGCGGAACTTGGGAAGCCGAAGAAACCACAAAAGACGGCACAATTCCGCCTAATCAAACGATCACTATTCGGAAAGACACGCTGATTACCCATCGAATAGAGGGCTGGAAAGACCAATATTTCAAACCAAAAGGGCAGGTGACTGGCAAATTGCAGCACATAACCGCTTGGAAAGGCGAGGGCATCGAGCCGCGAAACGTCCATATTTGGCTGCCGCCAAACTATGATAGCACTGGAAAAACGCGCTACTCTGTCATTTATTGTCACGACGGGCAAAACCTTTTTGACCCAAAAACCGCGTCCTTCGGTATGGACTGGCAATTAGATGAAACCGCCGATAGCCTGATTAAAAATGGCATTTGCCAACCTTTTTTGATGGTGGCAATGGACTGCACAAAAAACCGAACTGCCGAATATGCTTATGAAACACAAGGCGAAAATTACCAAAAATGGATTGTGAATACGGTAAAACCCTATATAGATAAAAACTTCCCGACCCTGCCCGATGCGAAAAACACCGCAATTCTCGGCTCCTCGATGGGCGGACTTTGCGCCCTCGAATTAGCGTGGAATTATCCAACCGTTTTTGGCCATGCCGCCTGTTTCTCGCCTGCTTTTCGCATCAAAAAAACCGAAAACAGCAAGCTATACGACTTAGATTTTATCCCTTACGCCCAAAAATCCGCCGAGTTTAAAAATATCGACCTGTATATCGATAACGGAACCCTCGATTTGGAAGCCCGTTTGCAACCAGGCATCGACGATATGATGCAGTTTTTAAACACTCGAAAACAACCTTTTACTTGGTTTTTAGACAAAGGCGCAACTCATAACGAAGCGGCTTGGGCAAAACGCGCTTGGCGACCACTCGTCCAATTTTTTAAAAAATAAACCGAAAATGTAAAATTAAAACAACTCTTTTTCTTTTTTTTTGTTTTATTCCTAAATTCGTTTCTCGCTATTCTAAGTAATACATTTAAAAATATGAGCCTACTTCTCGCCGACCCGCGCCTTGCGCCCGAACTGCGCAAAATTGCAGAAAAAGTCTTGAATGATGAGCGCGTGACGCCCGAAGACGGGCTGCATTTGTACCAAAACGCCGAAATTGCGTTTTTGGGAGCCTTAGCAAATACGGTGCGTGAGCGCAAAAATGGCGACAACACCTATTTCAACCGCAATTTCCATATCGAACCCACGAATGTGTGCATTTACACCTGCAACTTTTGCTCGTACTCGCGCCGCTTGAAAAAACGCGAAGACGGCTGGGAACTCACGCTCGAACAAATGCTCGACCAAGTGAAGGCTTACGATGGCAAACACGTTACCGAAGTGCATATTGTAGGCGGCGTGTTGCCACAATACGATTTGAAATTTTACGAGGATTTATTTGCTGCTATTCGCACACATCGCCCCGACCTGCATATAAAAGCACTCACGCCCGTTGAATTTCATTATATTTTCAAAAAAGCAAAAGTTGGTTATGAAGAAGGCTTGCGCCGATTGATAGCGGCGGGTTTGCAAAGCATTCCGGGCGGCGGTGCCGAAATTTTCCACCCCGAAATACGAATGAAAATTGCCGCCGATAAATGCACAGGCGAACAATGGCTCGAACTCCACGAAATAGCCCACAAATTAGGCTTGCGCACGAATGCAACCATGCTTTACGGCCATATTGAAGGCTTCGAACATCGCATCGACCATTTGGAAAAACTCCGCGAATTGCAAGATAAAACAGGCGGTTTTCAAACATTTATACCCTTAAAATTCAGAAATCACGACAATGATATGCACGAAACGCCCGAAAGCACTGTTGTTGAAGATTTGCGAAACTATGCCATCAGCCGTATTTATTTGGATAATTTTGACCACATCAAAGCCTATTGGCCGATGATTGGCCGCCAAACGGCGCAACTTTCGCTCGCCTTCGGCGTAGATGATATTGATGGAACCATCGACGATACAACCAAAATATACTCGATGGCAGGCGCAGAAGAGCAAACACCTGCCCTAACTACCCAGCAATTAGTGGACATTATTCGCCGCGTAGGGCGCAAACCTATCGAGCGCGACACCTTGTATAACATTGTTACCGACTACTCAAACGTCGTTTTTGAAGAAGATAATCAATTTAGAGGCTATTTGGCTTTGCCTGTTTTAAATTAAACCTATTTTCAGCTGTTGGTGTGCGCTGAAAATCGTGCGCCTGCTGCTTCGTTTTTTCGTATGGAGGCTTTATTCCACGCCATTTTCGAGCTGTTCAAAATTGCCATTTTGAGTAGCTTTTATGCAGGTTTAATAACCTTGTTAGTCAGTATTTTGGGTTATTTTAGAAAAGACACTATTTTTTACACAGGTAGCCAAAAACCCATTTTTTTGTTTTTTGGTGCTGGATTCGCTATTTCCGCGTTCTTATGCTTCTTTATGACCAGTTTTTATGGCAATCACGGACTTGGCGATACCTCACTTTTGCCAGTTTCGCACCGAAAAGTTATAACAGAAATAAATGGACGAGAAGTTTTTATAAAAAATGAAAAAGATGGTAGGGATTTTGATGTTAATATGTTTAACATAACCGATGACTATGTGTATGGCACAACAGGCGGCGGCATAGCCGATAAACCATT
>JBEEMU010000424.1:0-7795 GCA_041192485.1 Bacteroidota bacterium
CGCAACGATAATGCGGAAGTAAGTTTTGAGCGTTCGCACTATGAAACTTATGGTAGTAATGTACAAGATATTTTGCGTGAGTTATTTACGAATACGCCCACTATTTCGGCGAAGGCGTATGATGATTTGAAACGTTGGCAAAAGAGTATTGCTGATATAAAAACGCAAAGTGACCTAAATAAAGTAAAAAAAGAAGTACGTACCTTCGGCGATTCGTTTGATAAACTGCTTATTTTAACAGAAATTACCAATAAAGCAAAAGAACTAAATCTTTCCCTTGATTAAAACCCGTTATTTTTTTATTATTATGCTCTTTCAAGTTCATTATATTGAAAACCACGAATTAGAAAAAATACATCAACTATTGGAACACTTTTTTGAAAAGTTAGCCAATGGTGCAGCCGTGTGGGATAGTTCGCTATTTCCTACTTGGTTTGAAGATGTGTTTAATAGACCGACTGAATTAGATTTTACAACAAAACTAAGAGAAATATTTGATAGGTATAAAAAACTATTATCACCAAAAAAACAAGCCTTTTATGAGGATTTTATAAATAGCAATAAAATACAAGACCTTTGTAATGATACAACTGTACTTGTAAAAACGTTCCAAGATTTGGAATGTGTTGAATGTGTTTTCACAAAATCTACAAACACGCCTAATAAAAAAGGTATAAATGTAAAAAAATATACTTATAATTTTTTTATACACGCATACGAAGGCATTTTGACAAAGGAAAATCCAATAGCAACAGGTGTTCTTAAAGTGAATATAAAAGACCATTATCAAAAATATGTAGATAAAAATGAACGTATGTGTCCATTTTGTGGCTTATATCACACTAAAACGCCTAAAACAGAAGGGCGAGCGGACTATGACCATTATCTTGATAAAGCAACGTATCCCTTTTCTGCTGTGAATTTAAGAAATTTAGTGCCTATGTGTGATACTTGCAATAAAAGCCTTAAAGGAAGTAAAAATATGATTGTAGATAATAAAGGTGAAAGAGTTACGGCGTTTTATCCTTACGACCCACCTCCAGAATTAGAATTTAAACTAAGTTGTACCCAATCACCTACATTTGACAATAAAAAAGGAAAATGGCAAGTTGATATTATGCCTAAAACAACAGACCCAGTTGTTGAGCAAAAAATAAGCACATGGAAACGTGTTTTTAATATTGCAAATAGGTACGCAGAATATGTGCAAGAATTACTACAAAAGTGGTGGAATAACTTTACGTCTATTAAGGATTGGGAAAATGAAATTATTAGGTTATTAGAAAACATAAGAGATGGTTCACACCCATTTCAAATAAAATCAATGGTTGGGTTTATTCCCGAAAAAATATTTTATGAATATCTTTTTGATAATGATACAATAGTGCGTAATTTGGTAGCGGCTAAGTCTTCTTTTGACAAGCCGATGTATGTGCCTACTATGCCGTAGATACATCAACACGCCGAATTTTCCGCAGTAGCCAAAGCCTGCCTTCGTGTCAATAAAAAAGCGTGGATGACCGCCTATAATATTTTACCCTAATCAGTCAGCGGCTGGTATTTTTCGCACCCCGAAGCCAAATATTTCCCCGTTTCGAGCATCGATAACGACCAATTAGTCGACTATGCTGCGCGGAAAGGCATGGACTTGGAAACGGCAAGCCGTTGGCTTTCGCCGCTTTTAGAGGATTGAATTCAAAATTTATAAAATTGGTTGTGGGATTTGGGAATACTTTTTTCGCTAAACAAAACTGAATCCCGCTGTTCCGCGCAACATCATTTTTAAATGCGGAGTGTTTGGCGAAGGTAGGGCAAATAATTATAGGTGCAAGGTTTTGATTGTCATTTTTTTGAAAATGAAAAAATAGCAGAAGTAGAAAAGAAGAAGAAATAAGTGGAAACAAAATAAAATGCAATTCAAAATTGCATTTTATTGACGAGAACGTGCTACGCATACGAGTAAAACTAACCAAGTTATCTTTTATCCCTTCCTTAAGTGTTTTAATGAATGCACTTCGCGCAGACGAGTAAAATTTAATTAAAAAAGCAGCGTTTAACCTCTCTATGGGAAGTTAAACGCTGCTTTTGGGTTTAGGGGTAACGCAAAAACTAACCAAGCTATCTTTTACCCGTTCCTTATAGACGATTAAGCGAATACTTCAACGCCGCCGAAGTGGAACGCGCCTTCGATGGCTGCATTTTCATCGCTGTCAGAGCCGTGAACAGCGTTTTCGCCGATGCTTTTCGCATATAATTTGCGGATAGTACCGTCCTCTGCTTGTGCAGGGTTAGTTGCGCCGATGACTTTACGGAAGTCTTCTACCGCATTGTCTTTTTCTAAAATCGCCGCAACGATTGCGCCCGATGACATGAATGACACGAGTTCGCCATAGAAAGGACGCGCTGCGTGAACGGCATAAAATTCGCCTGCTTTTTCAGCCGAAAGGCGCGTTAATTTCATTGCTACGATTTTGAAACCCGCATCTGTGATGTGTTTCAAGATGTTTCCGATGTTTCCTGCTGCTACCGCATCAGGTTTAATCATGGTAAATGTACGATTACTAGACATTCGTTGTTATTAATTTTTTTAAAAATTGATTGCGATAAAATGGTTTAAAAAGCGGCAAAAATACAGCCATTTCCTTCTAAAACGCCGCAAAGGTACGCTTATTTTTTTACTTGATGTGCTATTTTTCTTTTATTCCTAAAAAATAAACCAAAGATAAGAAGCAAACAAGCTAATAAATAGAAAAAGTAAGTTGTCCAAGTCGTATGATGGTGTGTTGTAAGCGGCAGTCGGTTGCCCATCAACACCGCACCTGCCCAGTAGAAGGGGGCGGCACTATGCACGTCGGCGTGTTTTAAAAAGTCTAATTTTGCTTGGCGCAAGGCTTCGTCTTTCGCTAACCCATTTTCAAGATATTGATAAAAAGAAACCATAATTTTCGAACTGCTTTTATCTGACACTTGCCACTGTGTAGCAATGAGGTTTGGTACGCCCGCTTGCGCAAAACTATGCGCCAACGACTGCACACCTTCGCCCTGCAACAAAACGCCTGCCCCTGTATTACAGGCACTCAAACTGACCAATTCGGCGCGTAGCCGCAAAGAAAATATTTCGGTTATTTCTATAAAATTATGCTTTTCATCGCCGCCTATTTTTTTATCTTTTGTAAATAATAGTCTGGTTTTCAATGGATTAATGGTATCCAAAATCGCATGAGTGGCTAAGTGTAGTACTCTGTATTTAGGAGCGTTTTCACAAAAAAAGCCTTTGGTAGCACGACTATTTGTAGCCGAATCGCTGCAACATATTTTGGCTATTTCAGCCACTTCTTTTGCCGCAAAAGGCAGATTTTGCGGATTGCTATTCTGTGAGTTGCTATTCTGTGAGTTGCTATTCTGTGAGTATTCCTTCTGCAAATCATTTTCAGTATTAGAACCAAAATTGGGCGCAATGGCCAACAAGCCGTTGCCATAACCCTCGTGCGGCACTTGCAAACTTTGCGTATAAATACTGGCCGAAGGTGTGTAACATATACTATGTGTTTCTAATAAATAGGCATTTTTTTCGTTTTGTAATATCTCAAAAGGAAGCCTGTATAAGGCTGCATCGGGAGAAATGAGTAGGTGTTTGTATTTTTTTAAACGAGCAATAGCGTCAATATGGCAAATTTTATACAGACTTTTTGCATTTCCCGATAAATCATCTGATAAATCCGCTAAATTTAGAATATTTCCTTGAAAATGCGTGATTTCTGCGGTAATTTCGCTCTCCGACAAGGTCGTTATTTCTAATTGCGACTGGTTTTTTCCTATAAATAAGCTGATTAAACCCAAATTGGTCGTGAAAAAATAATCGATAAATACTTCATCGTCGGCTAATTCTTTTTGAAAATCAGAAAATTCTTGTAGCGTATTATTGCCTATAAATCGTTGATAATCAGGGTATTCTTTTGTTATTTCATCTAAGGCAGCATAATATTTTTCCATTAAACTGCTCATTTCGGCTTGTATTTTCTGTTGCTTTCCAAGGTCTTTATTCCTTTCTTGCAAATCGGCAAGTTGTAGGCGCAAAAATGCTAAGTGAGCATTTAAGGCGTTCTCGGCTTCTAAATAAACACGCGGCAATGCGGCGCGTTCTTGTGCATCTATCTTTTGTTGTTTTTCTAAAATAGAAAGCGACTTGCCGTGTTCAATAAATTGGAAAATAATGGGATTTGCAGCAGTTTTATTTTTCACAGCGGTATTTTTAAATGCGTCGGCAAGTCCTTCATTAATGATTTTGCGCGAGCTAAGGCTTGTATTTACTTTTGCATCGCTATTCAATAAGTTATAGTTAGAAAATGCGATTAAATTTAGGCTTTCTAAGCGATAAAAGGAGCGTTTTTCAAACTCTTTATGGCCTGTTAATAGGTTCAGCACATCGAGCAAAGCGGTCAAAGATACAATGTCTTGCACCTTGAGATGCGACCCTGTATAAACCTTGCTCAAACAAGCACTTATCGCTTTATTCGCAAATTCAGTTGATTTTGCCGCGTTCGCTATCGAGCCGTCTTCTCTTGAAAAAGCGACGGATAGTAGGGCATAGGTTCGCGAAAGGTTGATTAAATTGTGATTTTGTTGGAATATTTCGCTCAAGCGGTTGAGCTGCGCGGTAATATCATGCGGCGATTCTTCGGTTTTTATAGATTCTTTTAACCTTATTTCTAATAATCCTAATTGGCAAACGCCGCTTTTTGCATCATTTTTCAAGGCAAGATATAAATTATTCGCTTCGGCAAAGTGTTGTCTTGCGGAAGCAAAATCGCCTGTCATGAGCGATATTTCAGCCAAATTTTTAATGGCATTTGCAAGCTCAGAGTTGCCTTTGTCTTTTTGTAAAATAGCTACCGATTGCTTGGCATAACGGATAGCCTCTTCGTTATGCCCTTGATAACGAGCAATATCGGAAAGAACGGAATACAAGATTCGCCAACTTTGAAAGCTTACATAAGGTGATTTTTTATAAATAGCAAGTGCTTTTTGGCTGAAAATACTTGCGCGTTCTATATTTTGCTGCTCCAAATAGCAGCCTGCAATTACGGCGTAAGCATCGCCTACGTCAATAGAATTTTCTTGCGCAAACTCCGTCCATATCTTGATTGATTCTTGATAATGGGCAATAGCTTGCGCATAATTGCCTATCGATTCATCGATATAGCTCAAATTATAGGAAAATGTAGCTAATAATATCGACTTAAACTTGCTTTCTTTTTGTTGTTTATAGGCTTTTTCATAAAAAGAAGCGGCTTCTTTAAAATTTTCTATTTGTTCGTAACACGCGCCGATATAATTGTAAATATTTGCTTTCTCGCTATAAAAACCATCGTCATTCACCCTGTTTTTAGCTAAAAGGGCTAAGGATTGCTTGAAATTATTGAGGGCAAGGCTGGTTTTCCCCTCATAAAGAGCAATGCGTCCGTCGGCTTCCAAAAACTTGATTTGCGCCCAGAGATTGTAGGGCGGCAGAATGTTTTTAAGATTACCTCTTCCCTCTTCTACTAATATTTTTGCTTTATCCAATTCGTCTTTTCCTATATAAATATGCGCTAATCGCCAAATCAACTCTTCCTGTTCTACCAAACACGACACCTTTTGTTTTTTTGAAAAACGATACAATTCTTCTAAGGCTTTTATTTCTTTTGCATCTGATTTTATGAGGTATAAATAGGCGTGAAGCAACGTTTTCGTATGTAAATAGGAATTTATATTATTTTTTTTTATGTAAATTTTTGCAGCTTCTTCCAACAATATTTCGCCTTTTTTATAATCATGCGCTTGCATCAATGTTTTCACACCTTCACGAAAGGGCGGAATAGTGTCTATGATTGGCAGATAAGTTTGCGCAAAACTGGCTGTTTTTACACAAAATAAAGCAATAATCAGCAGAAATTTCATTATTCCTTGTCTTTTAAATATTAGCGTATAAATATTTCATACTTAATAAGCTGCAAAATTAAAGCGAATAATTCAATTTTTTACGATTATTTTTTAAAAATACTACTAATATTTTGATAATCAATATAATACAATATTTTAACGCTTAGTGTATTGGTTTGTGGCGATGTAAATGTCTTGTTTATATCCGCCAAATAATCGCGGCGCGTTTCTTGGTCTGATTGGTAAATGCCTTGTTTCCAAACGACCGAAGCCTCGCTTCCTGGCGCAAATACCCACGAGTAAACCGCATCAACCGTAAAGGCATTGAACGAGCGGTCGGCGTTTAGTTTTTCGCCATGCAACTCGTTAAATGCGGGGCCAAGTGTTCCGTCGGGGTTGAGCATATTGTAGTAGCGATAGGCGGCACTACTCCAGTAATGCCGAAAGCGAAGCGAGAAACCCATTCTATTATTAAAAATATATTTCGTATTGAGCGTATTTACAAGGGTAAAAACATTGCGTCGCCCAAATATCGGGTCTTCATTCGGCATTTCTGCGAAACCAACATCGTTTATAAAGTTATACGATTCAATACCAGCATTAAACGACAATTGATTGTTTACCCGAAAGCGTGGCGAAATGCTGATATTTGCGCGGTATCGGTTATCTATTTTATCGTTGTAAAAGCGGAAATTGCCATTCACGTCTAAGGCGAATCGTTTGCGATAATCGGAGCTTATCCAGCCACCAAGGTTGTAATTGTCTGAAATTTGGAAAACTTTCCCCCAAACTCGCGGCTCAAAATAGTCGTAAGTAATAGTTGGTTGTGCGTAGAAAAATAGCCCTGCCGAAAAGAATTTTTTAGTTGTCATATTAAAATTCGTACCCATCGAGAGCGTCGTAAATTCGTTCGGAGTCACCAAGCGGTTATAGGTTGCGTTCGCACTGATACTGTAATTTTGCAGGTTTTTTTGCTTCGGCTTAAATTCTCTGAAACTACCGCGCACGTTCAAACCGCGCTCGTTATTATACGGTAAATAGCCTAAGTCATTCGGGTCGAAATGGTCGTCGATTTGCCAATAATTAAGCCCATACTGCCATTTTCCGCTTATTTTTCCTGCCCAAATATCGTATTTTTGCCCTAAATCCACGTTCTTAAACCCTGTTGCATATTGTTGTGAAAGCTGCGCAATGCCCGAAAATCTGTAGGTATTTGTTTTGTCATTCAAACTTAAAATACCGCCCGACACATTCGATTCTTGCGCATTCCCTGCTCGCCAAACATTGGTATTGGTAAAGCTCACAAACGAATTATTTTTTAAATTTTGGTCTAAAACCAATACATTATAATTGGTAAGTGGGTCAGTTTCTATTTTTCGTTCTTCGCCTTTGTCGTTTTGCACAATCGCGTCTAAATGGTTGGTAATAGAGTTTAATACGCCGATACCTAAGCCGCTTTTGGTGCGCCCCGATATTTTCGTCGAGTTTAAAATTTGCCCTTCGGAAGGATTAAATACGACTTTTTCGCCGCTTTTCAACTCTTCGTAAGCGGCGTTATAGTTGCGCGGCGAGCCGCCTATACGCCGCGAGTAAAACAAATCGCCTTTATTAAACAGCTCCAAGCCTTCGGTGAAAAAGGGGCGTTGCTCGTCGTAGCGCACTTCGTAAGCGCTGAGATTCAGCACTTTATCGTCGGAGCGAACTTGTCCAAAATCGGGAATAAGCGTCATGTCTAAGGTGAACGCATCGTTTATACCATATTTCAAATCCAAGCCTGCGCGTCCAGTCGGCGTAAGGGTTGTGGTTTGGCCGATGCCCGAATAGTTGGTTAGCGACCCCGAAACAAAGGGCATCAAGGCCAAGCGAACAGGCG
>JBEEMU010000425.1:0-3586 GCA_041192485.1 Bacteroidota bacterium
CTATATTTCGAACTCGCGCCTCCTTGCCGAGTATAATGTATTTGGCTTCGCCTGTTCGCGCTACCGAGCCATAGCGTTTTATAATAAAAAAATCGTCGTTTAAAAAGACTAATTGGAAGGATTCAAAACTATTCAAGGCTTGTTGCATCGTCGGCACGGCGGCTTGTTTAATCAAAAGCAAATTGGTTTTGGACACATACATCCACTTCCCTTTCGGACCCTCGCCGTTTACCAAGCGCATATAGTCGGGGCCGTCGTCCTCTGCTTTTGATTTCACATCGAAAGGGTGGTCGCCGCGTTTGAAAATATGCACAATATGCTCGTGAAAATCGGCATCTTGCCGTATCTCCTTCCACGGGTGGTCCACATAATACTCTGTATCTTTGAGGTCTTCGCCCAAGTAATATATTTTCGGCAGAATATAATCAACATAAGCGTCGAGCGTTTCTTGCTGTGGCAACTCTAAGCCAAGCATATCCGAAGCCCAATCGGGCAAAAGTTCGATGTATTCTAAATAATTCATAATTTTGACCTTTTAAGGAAGCAAAGGTAAGGTTTTTTTTTTATTTCGGTAGAATAATGCTCTTTTCTGAAAATATCTCGCCACATATTTTATTTAATTTGTACCTTTGCGGCTGAAATTAAAAATTAAAAACCAATAACTTATGTTTGATGTAACCATCATCGGTTCGGGCCCAGGCGGCTATGTAGCGGCTATTCGCTGTGCGCAATTAGGCTTAAAAACGGCACTAATAGAGAAATATGACACTTTAGGCGGCACTTGCCTCAATGTGGGTTGTATTCCATCGAAAGCCTTGCTCGATAGCTCGGAGCATTTTCATAATGCACAGCATACCTTTGCCGAACACGGCATCGATTTAGACACACCGCCGCGTGTAAATTTGACGCAGATGATTGCGCGGAAAAACAAAGTGGTCAGCGACACATGCGCAGGGGTTAGTTTTTTAATGAAAAAAAATAAAATCACCCTTTTTACAGGTTTTGGTAGCTTTGTAGCCGCTAATCAGGTAAAAGTGACGGCAAAAGATGGCACCGAAACGCTGATAGACACCAAAAATGTTATCATTGCGACTGGCTCGAAGCCGATTGCGCCTCCCTCTTTCAATTATGACAAAAAACGAATTATCACCTCTACCGAAGCCTTGAACCTGCCCGAAGTTCCGAAGCGCATGATTGTGGTGGGCGCAGGCGTTATTGGCTTGGAATTAGGCTCAGTGTATGCCCGTTTAGGCACACAAATCGATGTTGTTGAGTTTGCAGATAAAATGCTGCCGACGATGGATGCCGATATGGGCAAAGAATTGCAAAAATGTTTGAAAAAATTAGGCTTTAATTTTTATTATCAACACAAAGTGCAGTCGGTGACTTCCGATGGCGAAAAAACAACGCTCGTGGCTGAAAATGCAAAAGACGGCTCGTTGCTGACTTTGGAAGCAGATTATACGCTCGTGGCAATTGGCCGCCGCCCCTATACCGCCGGGCTTGCCGCCGAAAACGCAGGCATCAGCTTAGATGAGCGCGGCCGTATCCCCGTAAACGAGCATTTGCAAACCGTCGTGCCTACTATTTATGCCATCGGCGACGTAGTAAAAGGCGCGATGTTGGCGCATAAAGCCGAAGAAGAGGGCGTTTTTGTAGCTGAATTATTGGCTGGGCAAAAGCCACATATCAACTATAATCTTATACCTGGGGTCATTTATACTTGGCCCGAAGTGGCGGCAGTAGGCAAAACCGAAGCCGAATTGAAAGCCGAAGGCAGAGCCGTCAAAATAGGCAAATTCCCCTTTAAAGCCTTAGGACGCGCTCGCGCAAGTATGGATACTGACGGCTTGGTAAAGGTAATTTCAGATGCCACAACCGACGAGATTTTGGGTGTACACGCCGTAGGGCCGCGCGTTGCCGACGTGATTATGGAAGCGGTTGTTGCCATGGAATTTCGCGCTTCCGCCGAAGATATTGCGCGTATTTGCCACCCACACCCTACGTTCACCGAAGCCCTAAAAGAAGCGGCTTTAGACGCTACCGAAAGACGCGCTTTGCATATTTAATTTTCAGCCTTCCTAAGCATAAATCCTAATTTATACAAATCAAAAACGACTAAATTGGGTGTTTTTCCGTGCAGATTTTTTAAAAATAAGGGTTTAAACAGGCGAAACAAAGGGACGATGAAAAGGTGTGCATCGTATTTTTTACACCAAATATAATAGCGCAATAGCTTAATATCGTCGGCTAATTGCCTGTTGTAATTTGTTTTTTTATATAAAAATAAAAGGTTTCGTATCCCGTTTTCTGTTTTTTGAATAAAGGAAAAACTATTTTCTAAACCAACGTGTATCAATGGGTTATCGATGTGTGTGACCTGAATATCCGCACGGCTAAGGCTGTAGCCAAAAAGCGTGTCTTCGTGTCCGTAGCCCGTTAGTTCGGTATCGAAAGTGAGCCGCTCCATTATCGATTTACTGACCAGAAAATTGAAGGTAATAAACGACCTGTTCGGGTGTAAATTGCGCAAGTCGGCACTCGGACATTCGCGTTGAACGCCGTAATGCCACCGAAAAAACCAATCGGTACGCAGCGGCGAAGGTGCGTAAGTCCTACCGCCATAACAGATAATTTCGCGCGTACAGAGCGCAAGATAGCGGCTCAAAAAGGCGTTATCGGGCAGCTCGGCATCGCAATCCATAAAAATCAAGTAGGGATATTTTGCTGTTTTTGCCAATAGGTTGCGGATAGCCGCCCGTCCGATATTTTCGGAAAGTTCGGTGTAAACAACGTTTTTTAGCGATAATATAGCGCAGTTTTGATGCTTGAAACGCTCCTCGGAGTCATCGTCGATGACGATAATTTCATAGCTTATATTCGCGGCTTCTGCTTGACGATGCAGGCTTTGCACAAGCAATCGAATATCGTAATTGAAGGCAGGAATACAAATTGACAGCATTTTTTTAATAAGATAAGCCGATTTTTTTATAAATAAAATGCAGCAACCACGCTGGCCCGACCAATAAAAACTGCAAGTCTTCTAAAAAAGACGGTTTTTTGCCCTCTATTTTATGCCCGATAAACTGCCCTATCCAAGAAATAGCGAAAATGAGGAACGAAGCCTGCCAAAGCGCGATATTGTTTTCGTTAAGCGTTTCCGCTAAATGATGATTGCCCCAAAGCAAGCCAACTGCAATAACCACAAAGCCTGCAAACATCGTTAGCGATAAGCGGAAATAATACACCATTGTTGCCGCTAAAAATACAGCCCCCCAGTTTAGAAAGACGGTTTTTTCCACAAAAAACGGGACACTATATAATAGCCCTATCAGCGAAAACATGATAGCTGGCACACAAAGCCAGTGTATCGCTTTATTGATGCCGTTTTGATGGCTTTCGCCATAATGATCGAGTAAATCTTGGATCGTTGCCATAAAAAAATGGTAGTTAAAATGATTAACGAGTAAAAACCAACTTAAATTCGGAGGACAATTCTTTATTATAAGAGTAGTTGTCTTCCTTGAAATTGCATATATCGGCAATATTAGCAAGTTTGTTTTTTACAATATAATTTGCCATCATG
>JBEEMU010000426.1:0-2732 GCA_041192485.1 Bacteroidota bacterium
CACGGCGAGCGCCATTTTTGCAGCGTTTGCGGCTTTGCCTTAATCCAGAGTGCGAAATCGGCGGCATTTTGTTTTTCGTCTTGATTTTTAAGTTCGCGTGTTTCCACCAATAAATCATCGAGGCGTTTGCCGCTTAATTGCCCATATTGTGGGTTTTTATGGGCAAATTTGATAGTATCAAAATAAATAGAGCCCTCAACTTCATAGGCATAGCCGTTTTCTAAAATCCGCTCGATGACTTCAATTTGCTCGCCGATATGCCCTGTTGCGGTCGGCTCGATGTTTGGCGGCAAATTATTGAAAATGCGCATAATATCGCGGAAACCGACCGTGTATTTTTGCACGATTTCCATGGGTTCGAGCTGCTCTAATTGTGCGCGTTTTGCAAACTTGTCTTCGCCTTCGTCAAAATCGCCTTCCAAATGCCCTGCGTCGGTCACATTGCGCACATAGCGCACTTTATAGCCTAAGTGCAATAAATACCGGTAAATAATATCGAAACCGATAAATGTGCGGCAATTGCCTAAATGTACATCGCTATAAACAGTTGGGCCGCAAACATATAAGCCGATTCTGCCTGCTACGATGGGGTTAAAAGCCTCTTTTTGTCGAGTGTAGGTGTTGAATATTTTTAACATGAAAAAAATTTATTATGGAAGAAGGGTAAGTGCTTGGGGCTAAATAAACACGTTCCTTATTACCCGAAAACGCCTCGTTTTACAGGGTTTCAAAGCCGTAAATATTATATACTACTGCTTATCCTGCTTCGGCAATAACCTCTGTTACTTGCGGAACCATGCGTTTTAGCATACCTTCGATACCCGATTTTAGTGTTACAGTGCTGCTCGGACAGCCGCTACACGAGCCTTGTAAAATAACTTCTACAACGCCTGCATGATACGACTTGAACTCGATATTGCCGCCATCGGATTCCACCGCTGGCTTTACATAAGTGTCTATTAAATCGCGGATTTTTTGTACGACATCAACATCGTCGCCGCTATAGGTATTGTCTTCTTTTTTTTCTGTGCTTTTACGCCATTCGGTAAAGCCTTCTTTGATAATTTCGCCGCCGCCTTCTACATATTCTTTGATGAATTGCTTGACTTCAATCATAATGTCAGACCATTCATAATTAAATTCTTTTGTTACGGTGACAAAATTATTGCAAACATAAACCCCTTTTACATAGGGTTTTGCGAAAAGAGCGGTTCCGATAGGCGACCATTCTTTTGCCAAATTTTCTTCGCGAAAATCGGCATTATTATTAGCAAACAACATTCTATTTGTCACGAATTTTAGTGATTCGGGATTTGGCGTTTGCTCGGTATAAAGTAAAACAGGAGATGAAGACATTTTTTATGCTAAATTATAATTTTTAAAAAGAAAAACAGTTGTGTCTTTATAACAATCCTTAAATGAAAAAGTTTTTAATTAATCTTTTTTTGTCATTTTAAACTAAATTTTTAGCGACTAAATACTCTGCAATCTGCACGGTATTTGTGGCTGCGCCTTTGCGTAAGTTATCGGCAACGACCCATAAGTTAAGCGATTTTTCGGCGGACTCGTCGCGGCGAATACGTCCCACAAATACGCCATCTTTGCCGTAAGCGTCGAGCGGCATCGGGTAAATGCTATTTGCGGGGTCGTCCTGCACGGTCAAGCCTTCGGTGTTTCGCAAAAGCGCGTACACGTCATTTATATCATAATCCTCACGGAATGTGATATTTACGCTTTCGCTATGCCCGCCCCAAACGGGTACGCGCACGGCGGTGCATGTAATTCGCAGGCTGTCATCGCCCAAAATTTTGCGCGTTTCATTCACTACTTTCATCTCTTCTTTGGTATAGCCATTTTCGGTAAATGAATCGCATTGCGGAATGACATTTGCAAAAATTTGATGTGGGTAAACCCTATCAACATCGTCTGCGCCTTCTTTTTCTTGCTGATATTGCGTGACGGCTTTCACGCCCGTCCCCGTGATAGATTGATAGGTAGAAACCACTAATCGCTCGATACCGTAGCGGCGATGCAGCGGCGCAATAGCCACTAAGAGTTGCATCGTCGTGCAGTTCGGGTTAGCAATAATTTTGTCGGCAGGCGTAAGTTTGTCGGCGTTCACTTCCGAAACCACGAGTTTTTTGCTCGGATTCATGCGCCATGCCGACGAATTGTCGATGACGGTAGTGCCTGCTGCGGCAAACCTTTCTGCCCATTCAAGCGATACAGTGCCGCCTGCCGAAAAAATGGCAATGTCGGGGCGCATTTCAACGGCGGTTTCTAAGCCAATAATCGGATATGATTTACCTGCAAAATCAATGGTTTTGCCGACCGATTTTGCGGAAGCTACGGCTAAAAATTCGGTTATCGGGAATTTGCGTTCTTCCAAAACACGCAACAGGGTAGTGCCTACCAAGCCAGTAACACCAACAATGGCTAATTTCATTTTTTAGTTGTTAAAAAATTTAGTAATTATTACTTCCCAATCTTCTCTTATTTCGGATAAGAAATTCGGCAACCAAGAGGTTCGGAACGAAACCTAACCAAGCCACCGTGCGATACACGTCCATCGGCGGCAGGGTAATGCTATAAAACAGGGCAATTTTGACAATAAGGTATTTCCACGCTCGCAAAGTCGCTGCCGAAAGCGTGAGTGCGTAGGAGCGATACATCCAGTTTTTATGTGCTGTAAAGTCTTTTTCGCGAGCCGTTTGCAAGGCTTTAAACGTTGT
>JBEEMU010000427.1:0-6631 GCA_041192485.1 Bacteroidota bacterium
GAAACGCTGCCTTTAAAAATCTCTGTTTAAAACCCTCTCTGCTTTTTAAACCACAAACAGTCTAAGGAAAGCGTCAGTAATAAGTAGAGCCAATTTCGCTTGTCTTTTGCCTAAAAACTGCACGAAATTTTGGCTCTACTTATTTCTTCTTCGTTCCTAAACAGTTACAAAAAAAACAATTTTCCTACCATGTATATACGCCGAAACTAAACGTACAAAAATATACGCCGCAAACGTACATCTTTTGAGATGTACGTTTGCGGCGTATATGCTGTTTTAAACGCATAAACGCCTTTACCTTTTATTAGTAATGTAATTTTTCATGTCTTTTGTCTTTTTTTATTCTATTTCATGCACACAAAACTTCGTTAAACTTTCTCATTTATCATTTCCTTTCGATAAAGCCTTCAAAAACTCTTTAATAACTTGTAAAAAAGCCTTCATTTCAATCGAAATGAAGGCTTTTTATTACCTTTTGAACATTGATTGAATGTCGTAATTAGCGGTTAAAACCTCTGTTTTACGCTTACCCTTATTGCTGATTGCAAGGTTTTGCTTTTTTACCAATATTTTAACCTGCTAGAAATGTAAAATCTAGCGAAATCACCAGATTAAATGAAGCCAATGAACCGTTTTCAAACGCGACGCGCCCGTCATACCCTATGACTATCTCTGCGATACCGTTTCCGCGCGCATTATTCGTATATTGCGCGTTTGAACGGCAAATTATTCTTACGTCTTGTGTTGGTCGATATTCGATTGGCAGCCAAAAAATAATAGGCGTGCCTACCGTTGTTTGCACCTCCCCACTTACGCACACTATGTTAGTTTGTGTCTTTTTTATTTTCGGTCTGGCGTTAAAGTTAAACGCAGTCCAATCTAATTCAAGTAATATGCCATTTATAGGTGGTTGTCCTAAAAAATTGTTAATCAAGCGCCAACTATCCTGCGCGCTCGGCAAAAACGCCCCGTTATCAAAATTTACCACATTTTTCATTGCGGTATCAAATCGCACGACCTCAACGCCTAACTGCAAATCCGCAGGGTCGTTTTTCGATGCTGCTGCATATACTATATATATGTTTTCAGCATAAGTGTATTTTAGGTTGCCATCTGCATACAGAAGCGGCGGCAGATAACCTGTACTTTTTTCAAAATAAATATTAAGGCTCATATCCAAGCCATTGACGGCTTGCACTTTGCAGATTTCGCCATCGGCAAAAATGCTGCCTGGTGTCATATTTGCGATACCTGTAGTTGCGCTAAATTCGCAGCCGTGCAGCACAACTGCCGTAGCGGTATTGTGCGTAAGGAAGGCGGTACACATTGCGGTCAGCGACTCGGTCAAACCGCTTTGCAGGTGTACAAAAGTATCATTTTTGCGCGGCACGCCGCCTGGTTGTAATTGCAGTTTTTTCATTGTATTGTAGGATTATATAAGGTCACGAAATTCAATAATAAGGCGGTGTCCTGCTGGACGGTAGCGATTTAAAAAAGCCGCTATGGACGGCTCACTACCCACATAAGCGGTTGGTATATAAGCGATAAAATCGTAGTGTCGTGCGTCTTCGTTTATAAAAAAATCAAACGCAGACGGCGAAACTTCGCCAATAAAATAATCAAATTCGGGAGCGTGATGCTCGCCTATAAAGTTATCGTAAGCCTGTGTTCTATCGTCATATACCGTTATGATATGGCATTTAAAACCGCCAACAGTCGGGTACAAAACCCGTAATGCTGCCTGTAAAATATCCGTACCCGAATGGATTGCTAATGTGCCGAGTAGTTGCGTATAATAGTTCAGCCATTCCGCCCATAATGCTACGAGCGGCTGTAAAGTCACGTTTATCCAAGCCACCATAATAGGTGTGCGCAAGTGCGGCGGCAAGTTGCAGCGCACGAACAGCAAAAAATCAAAAACGAACATTATTGATAGGCATTTATAGTGATAAGGTCGTTACCGTTGTCTTTGCCAATTTCAAAATAGCCCGCGTCAGCGGCTACCGAATTGGAATTTATGACCGTGTAACCAATGCCGATATTGACTTTCATTTCGTCAATATAAGCGTCCGATACGCCCTCAACGGTTTGTATTAGCATATCTACTAACAAGCCTTTTGATAGGCTCGTATCAAATGGCAGCAAAGCCAAGCAGTTTTTGATAGCCGTTTTTACGGCTGCCAGCACTGTTGGCAAACTACCTGTGTAGCGCACCGAAACGGTCAGCGCAACCAAGTCTGCTGTTTGGCTCAATATGTCAATATCTGTACCTGCAATTTTGCGCAAGGTAATCGCTGCGCGGAGGGCTGCTAACTCCGACGGCGTTAGGTTTTCAATACCTGTGCCGCCTGTTTTGGCTACTTTGAGTATGACTTTTGTGCCGTTTTCACGGCAAGATGCGCGGCTTACTATCAAAAAGCCATTGTACGAAAAGCCACGTGCTGTGCGCACGTACCATTCCCGAGTACCGATAATGCTTTGATTGGTAATAACCGACAACTCACTTTTGGTAATATCCCATTGGCGGTAAATGATATAATGACAGACCGCCACCAAATGCAACCACAACCGCCAAATAGCGGTGTTGGAGGGCGAATTGAGGTCGTCCAATAACGGCTCGGCGGCTTTTGCGGCGAGTAGTTCCGTTTCTATTTGTGCGATAGTTTTTGCCATTGTTAGAAGGGTCTGCGGGTTGCGTTTATTTTGATATTGTCCAACGACGGTATTTGCATTTCGGTTATTTTGAGTCCGTCATACTCAAATTGCAACGTTATTTTTTGTCGCAAATTCCGCAAAACGAGCGAACTCAAAGGCGCATTTAGGTACGCCCAAATGCCTACGCCCACGAGCGGCGCACCTATCCAATTCCCTTTTGACGACACCACGATATGCTCGCCATGCTGCGCATCGCTCGCTAATACCGCAAAATCCCCTTCTTGTATCAGCAACTCGTTGCTGTTGCTATTTACGGCTATGTCTTGGGCTGTTTGCATTATTGTTTTATTTTTGGGTTTTCTATTTGTGAAAAATCACCTACTTGCGATGCAGCAAAAACTGCTTTTAACGCTATTTGCAAAGCCGAAGGCGCACCGTTGCCAGGTTCGGGAATAGGTGCGCCATTTATAATAGTAAGTAAAGCACCTAGTATTTGGTTGTTTTTATTCAACCCCTCTGTAAGCGGTTGCACTTTTACCAAGCCGCCCAACTGTCCGCCATTCATTTCTATCAAATCGCTATCCCATTTTTGGGTAATACCATTAATTTTAATAGCCGTTTTCTCAATCTCCGAACACATCAACACCACCGCACTACTCGCGGTCGGTTCTATCAAACCCACCACCACGATGCTCCCTACTTTCGGGTAGTTGATGAAACCCGTATGCGTTTCGTCAATATTAGCGCGAAGGCTTACATCTAAAAGTTCCGCCTCGCCTTCGGCAGTTGGTGTACAATCAATAGTGTCGTTGTTTTCGTTTACACTATCAACCGTACACTGTATAAGCGGAATAAATGCGCTGCCTGCCATTTTCCTAACGGCTTGTCTTAGGTTGCTCATATTTTTTTAGATTGGTATAATAGTGCCTGCTTGACTGCCAAGCGTTATTTCTCTACGATAGCCGCCGTTTCCCCAACAGATTACTACTTTATCAATGTAGTAATTGCCTGCGCGTTCTGGATATTCTATATCCGAAAGATGCGCCACAAATCCGTGTTCGGCAAACGGCTCGCCGAAGGTGGTAAAACTACCATGATAGCCCGTGTATTTCATGCGCTCCAAATCCTTTTCTAAAAGTTGTCGCGCTGCGGCTTCGGGCATATTATTATAATGGACGGTGTGGGTTTCCCCAAAATCGTCCCCAATTTCAATCGTCTTGTCTTTTCCGTTCGGTATTTTGATAATCCCCTTTGCTTTTATTTTTATATCGTCCTTTCTCTTGAACGATAGCGAATTTTCAATTATATTTTTCTGAAAATGGTAGGCTACCATTTTCGTAGGGTCGTTTGCCCAAGCCAATGGGTAACGCTCGCCTACGGTCAGTATTTCGTTGCCCGCTTCGTCAAAACGAAAATAAGCCATCAAGCCTGTTTGTTCTTTGAGTTTTTGCAACTCTTTTGCTATCGTTTTTTCTGTCAAACGGTAAGCACCCAATGCCGTATTTTGGGTTTGTATTTGGTATTTAGTACCGACCAAACGGCTTGTCAATACGCCGAGCGTTAGGTTGCGCCAAGCGTTAGTTTTGCCTTTTTCAATACTCGGTAGTTGTTTCAAATGCCACATTGCGTCCTCGCAATGTATGACCACAGGCACGGCTGCGGTCACTTCTCGTATGTACCCTACAAATTCTATCGTCAATTTCACATCGTAGCCTGTTTTAATGACCACACGGTCACCCGCTTTCAGTAGTTTTGTAATATCGCCCTGTAGCCTGCCGATTTTACGCGGCAGCGTTATTTTTGCGGTGTTCGTCAGCGTATTCCACGTGCGCTCTATTTCTATCTCGGCAGCCGAGTAGAACGCCAGCGTGCCGCTGCTCGTAGTTATTTGTATTTCGCAAATTAGTGTGACCATATTTTAAGCGTTATTTATACGCACACCGTTCTCACGGAAATGTTGCGCAATGTCAAAATTTTCAACATCGGTTTTGGAAATATTAGCACGGATTTTCAGCACCGCGCCCGCTTCTAATACTTCGTTTAGGTCACGGATAATATCGGGATTGTCTGTCTGTAGCAAATAAACGCCGTCTAAGCCGCCATACTCCTGTATGGCTATTGCCCAAATCGTCTGCCCATCGGCTACAATAATACTATAAAATTTCATTACAGTCCTTTTTTGATTTTAAATTCAAATGGATAATCGCTGCGCAAAGTCATACTAAACGGTTGCGCCACACTCGCCTCCACATCATGGAAGGTAAAACTATCAATCACAACTTCATAGATACCTAACCACTCGCACATATCGCAGAGCATCGGCAACGCAACCGCCACATCAAACAAATCTCGCAAATCACGAATGCCCTGTTCGGGTATTTCGTTCGGGTTTTCCTCGTTTACGAGGACACCTCTAATATTGATTTTCCAAGATGAAAAACCTGTAAACTCATTCACTTCGCCATCGCGCCCAGCGATTTCGGTGCTAATGATACGCTTTGCGCGCTCAAAACTAACGACAGTTGCAGGCGGCAACTCAATGCCGGGAAACGAGTCGTTCACTACTTCGCCATTCAGCCGCTTTTGGTACTGCACCGCACCAAAAGCGATTGGCATCACGATAGCCGTGCCGAGCAGTGCGCTAATGCTACCGCTGTCAGCCATAGCCTGCGCTTGCTGCGGTAGCGTTAGTTTGCGATGCTGCAATTCGGGGTGCTTCGCGAGCAACTCGTAAGTATTGATAACGAAACTGACCATTTTAAGCGAACTTTAAGCGTGTTTTAAGGTAAAAAATAAAGCCTCGCCTTTTTACGACAAGGCTTTATTATCTTATAATTTGTTGTAAAATAGTACGCAACGCATCGGCAGTAAGCGGCTCGCGCTCCTCCAATAGCCAATCCATTTCTGCTACCGCTTCCCAATACTCTAATTCCGACAATCGGGCAGGGTGTTGTACGTGCATATAATGGCGCAACATCGCATTTAGTTTTCGGATATTATCGCAGCCCTTGCCCCTGTTTATTGGGGCTACAAGTTTTTTGACTCTGTTTCGTAAAACGTAATCATACTTGCGGCTTCGGCAACCACCGAAAGGTAAAAAGTATCGTCCGTTTTTACACGCTCATCGCCACCAACCAAACAGTTATTGAGTACCACCGTACCCATATTTATGGTTTTAGCGGCTTTGTTTGCCGTTTCTTTCGGCGCGGCAAGTGCCAGCGCAACCACATCGCGGCTCGGTGCTTTGAGATACACATAAGCGGTTTCGTTTTCAGAAATGCGGCAGGCGATTTCTTTAATATAAACCGCCTTATGCTCTTTTTTCCAAGCCGCAACTTGCGCCTCATCTACACGACCTGTTTCAACCGCTTTCGGCTGTTCGTTTGCGGCTTCCGCAACAACTTCTGTTTCTTCTGTTTTTTTAGACATGATTTTTAAAAATAAATGGTGATAAAAGTCCTACTTTGCGGGATTTAGGGGGTATTAAACATCAAACTCAATATCGCCCACGAAAAGTTCGTACTCGTGTTCCAATTGCGTATCGCCCGTGCTACCACTCCTGCCGTCATCTTTGAATTTGCAGTTCAGCAACTTATCCACCACAACGACCATATTCGTATTATCGGGAACGTAAGCGATTTCAATATCAAACGGGTCAATACTCAAAAGGTCGGCTTTTGTGCCTTTTGCGGTTTTCACAGCCGCCAAAATGCGCAAGGTTTCTATCAACGCAAGTTTCATCTTGCCCGTACATTCCTCTTTGCCTATACCAAACGATACAGGCTTTCTACCCCGTCCGTAGTTTGGCGTTACGTCTTGTTTTTTGTTGTATTCTACCATAGATATACCCTCTATCGTATATCCAAATAGCACGACACGAATGACACCGTAGTCATATTCTTGTCCATTGATTAGCGCAGTTTGCGGCATCTTTTTTGGGTCTAAAAGGTTAAATGATAGCGGTTAGTCCGATGTT
>JBEEMU010000428.1:0-4686 GCA_041192485.1 Bacteroidota bacterium
ATTTATACCAATAAATCAGTCATTAATACATCAAAAAAAAAACCAAGTATTTATTTTAATTAGGAATACAAAATAGTGTAAAATAATATTTTATAAACAATTTTGACAAATTATTAGGTTACTATCGAAAAAAATCGGACATTTGCAAGACATTTCCTTAATTTAAATGTAAAAAAAAATCAATTTAAATCCACTTTTTATCACAATTTCAATTTTCAAACCATCTTTTTGCCAATGATTAAATTACTACCTCTTCGGTTTTTCCCCCTAACCTTTCTCTTTTTAGTGCTTGGTTTTAATGTGCAAGCGCAACGAACCATCACGGGTACAATCACTTCAAGCAGCGATAAAAAACCATTGCCCGAAGCTATTGTATTGTTAAAAGGATCCAATATCGCCACGGTATCCGATGAAATGGGCAAGTTTAGCATCAATGTACCAAATAACGATGGTGCGCTCATTTTTACCTATATCGGCTTTCAGTCGAAAGAATTGCCGCTTTCTGCCCCGTCATTTGATGTCGCTTTAGACGAGGGCATTGAAATGGACAATGTCGTGGTGGTTGGTACGCGCAATGCGTCGCGAACGCGCATCGAGTCGCCTGTACCCGTAGATATTATCCCTGTGCGTTCGGTTGTGAACGAAGTTGGACAAGTTGATATCAATCAGCTCTTGCATTATGCGGCACCTTCGTTCAACTCTACTCGCCAAAACGTGTGGGACGGAGCCGACCATATCGACCCCGCCTCTTTACGCGGTTTAGGCACCGACCAAGTGTTGGTGTTGATAAATGGCAAACGCCGCCACGCAACCGCCTTTATCAACGTAGAAGGAACGCCGTCCCGTGGGCAAGCGAGTACCGACATGGGTTCCATACCCGCTTACGCTATCGAGCGCATTGAAATATTGCGCGATGGCGCATCGGCACAATATGGTTCTGATGCTATTGCAGGCGTTATTAATATTGTCTTGCGCAAAGATGCAAACCGCCTCACGGCTGCCGTAACAAGCGGTATCAACGCCGCAGGCGATGGCTTGACTTATGCAGGCAATGTAGATTACGGCTTTAAAATTGGTAAAAAAGGCTATTTGAATATTTCGGGCGAATATAAAAATCGAGGCGCAGCCAATCGCGCTATGCCTTGGTCGGGGCCACTTTATTTCTACCCAGATACCGATGCAGGCGGCTACTTTTCGGATACAACACACGGACGCAATGAGGAATACAACTACAACCATTCCATTGTTGCAGGACGTGGAAAAACAGCAAAGGAGTTGGACGATGACACGCTAAAAGTGTTGGGCAGAACGCGCCGCGACTATGCGATGCAGTTAGGTCAATCGCAAATGACCAGCTACGGGGCGATGGCAAATTTCGCGATGCCGCTTTACGAGGATAAAGAAAAAGGCACGAATGTAGAAGTTTATGCTTTTGGCGGCGTAAACAGAAAGCAAGGCAAAGGAGCAGGTTTTTACCGATTTCCAAGTGACGGTTCTAATGTAGCGAGCATTTACAAAGAAGGCTTTTTGCCCTACGTCACGTCCGACATCAACGATTATTCGGGAGCCGTTGGGGTACGCGGGATGTTTAGCAAATGGAATTTTGATATGAGCAATGTGTATGGACAAAACACCTTTAAGTACGGGGTAGAAAACTCCTTGAACGCTTCACGCGAAGCCTACAGTCAAGCTGCCCCTTCGCTCGGTTTGAAACCGCAAACTTCGTTTGACTGCGGTACGGTTGGTTTTTATCAAAACACCACAAATATCGATTTTTCGCACCATAACCCCAATTTATTTCACGGCACCAACTTTGCGTTCGGCGGCGAGTACCGCACCGACCGCTATACGCAAGCAGCGGGCGAGGAGTCCTCGTATCGCAACTATGGTTTAGTAAAATATGTGGGCATACACGGGCAAGACAGCATTGTTGACAGGTTCAATGTGCCAGGAGGAGCGCAAGTATTCCCAGGCTTCAGCAAAGAAAATACAGTTGATGGTTCACGCAGCAATTTCGCGCTTTACGGCGATATGGAATCCGATTTTACCGCTAATTTGATGTTAGGTATCGCTTTGCGGTATGAAAAATATTCGGATTTTGGCGAAACTCAAAATTATAAATTGGTCGCAAAATATAAAATAAACAAACAGTTTATGTTACGCGGTTCGGCCAGTACGGGCTTCCGTGCGCCTTCGGTGCATCAAATTTATTATCATACAGTTGCAACTTCCTTTACACAACAAGGAACTTCTTACGAACTCGGCATTTACCCAAATGACAGTAAAGCGGCATTAGCACTCGGTATTCCAAAACTGAAACAAGAAACGTCTATAAACTATAGCGCAGGTTTTGCCGCTAAACCAAATGACGATTTGGAAATTACCTTAGACGGCTATATCATCGACATCAAAGACCGCATCGTTCTGACGGGCGAGTTTAACGATGGCGATACGCTTGTCGCAAAATTGCTAAAAAATACGGGTACAGAACGCGCTACGTTTTTCACAAACGCCGTAGATACCCGCACAACGGGTCTCGATTTGGTTGTATCTTACCACAAAAAATTTGCAAACCACGATTTCCGCTTCGTTTTGGCAGGCAATTGGAATAAAAACGAAGTAGTTGGCGACATCAAACTTTCCGACTCCTTGAAAAGAGAAACCAATTTGCGCGACACTTATTTCAGCCGCGAAGACATCAGCCACATCGAAAAAGGCGCACCAAACGCAAAAGTGACCTTTAGTATCAACTGGAAACATAAAAAAATGTGGGCGATGTTGCGCAATGTGTATTTCGGTGAAATTAGTTATAATCCACCATATACCGACCCTGGTTATAATTACTATACGGATAAAATAGAAACATTCGACCAAGTGTTCACGCCAAAAGTGATTACCGACCTAACTTTCGGCTACCAAGTAGCGAAAAATGTCAATGTTTCGATTGGTGCGAGTAATTTGTTCAATGTTTATCCCGATAAACAAACACATTCAGGCAATAACTACTACGGCTCGTTCCCGTATTCTGTCTATGTACAACAATTCGGCTTTACTGGAGCGTATTATTTTGCGCGTATTGCTTACGATTTGCGCACAAGTAAAGATTAATATATAAACGATTAATATATAAACGATTAAATCCATTTTGTAAACCTTTTTCAGCCGTAGCTTCACACCTTGAAGTTGCGGCTGTTCTTTTTCATAGAATTATGCAAATAGTACAAACAGCACCGTCGCCGCGCATTGCAACGATTGATTTATTGAAAGGTCTTGCTATGATTATCATGGCATTAGACCATGTGCGCGACTTTTTTCACGCCGATTCTTTTCTTTTTGACCCGAATGATATAGAAAAGACGAACCTGCCTTTATTTTTAACTCGATTAATCACCAATATCTGTGCGCCTGCATTTTGTTTATTGGCAGGAACATCGGCGTTCTTTGTCGGAAAACGCAAAACAAAAGCCGAATTATCGCAATTTTTAGCTACTCGCGGCTTATGGTTGTTGTTCGTAGAATTTACGGTTGTTACCTTTGGCTGGTATTTCAACCCTCATTTTAGCGTTTTATCCTTTGGCGTTATTGGCTCGTTAGGCTGCTCGATGCTTTGCCTATCCGTGCTTGTACAGCTGCCCTTGCCGTTTATTTTGGCAATCGGCGCAAGCCTTATTTTCGGTCACAACCTATTAGACTCCATTCATTTTAAAAATAATATCCCTTGGGATTTACTGCACGACGTAGAAACAGTGCCATTAGGTTCGGTAAAATTAGAGATTTATTACCCGATTATTCCTTGGATAGGCACGATGGCAACGGGCTATTGTTTGGGCGCATTATATAGCACCGAAGTAGAGGCAGCTTTGCGCAAAAAGATCCTCCACATTTTAGGCATTTCTTGTTTAATGCTGTTTTTTGTCTTGCGAGCCACAAACTTTTACGGCGACCCTATCCCTTGGCAACATTACGACGTTGTTAATGAAGCCTTTATCTCTACGAAAACGCTTATGTCATTTTTTAATATGCAAAAATATCCGCCCTCGCTTTTGTTTCTATTGTCTGCCTTAGGTTTTGTGTTTATTTTCTTAGCAAACACCGAAACATGGCAAGCGAAAGATACCTACCGCAGCAAGATTGCCGCTTTTTGCTGCACCTTTGGGCGCGTACCCTTCTTTTATTATATCGTCCATCTTTACCTAATCCATTTATCGGCAGTCATTGTTGCGGGCTTGTCGGGCGCAGGCTGGAGCATTTTTATCCTATCGGCATGGATTACCGAAGTGCCTGCCTTAAAACATTTTGGCTTTAGCTTATTCGCCGTTTATTCCCTATGGTTGAGCCTTATTATTTTAATGTACCCACTTTGCAAACGGTTTGATGCGTATAAAAGCAGTCATAAAGAAAAATGGTATTTGAGTTATTTATAAAAATCTATTTTTCAGTACTGTATTTTTCACTATCTTTGCGCCATAAATAAGTAGTAGAGTATAAATAATCACTATTTTAACCCCAGTAAAATACAACGTTTTGAGGTGTTTATAATAGCGTTTATTTTGCCGCAGGTGCTTAGTAAAGCATCTTAAATAAGTAGCGCCAATTTGACTTGTCTTTTGTTGAACAACAGCGTTAGATTTTCCTTACAACGCACGGCGTTGCGCGTCAAATCTGCCTTGTTGTTCAACAAAATCC
>JBEEMU010000429.1:0-7689 GCA_041192485.1 Bacteroidota bacterium
GGCGAATACGGTATCAGCGATTTGTATCTGGGTGTCCCCGTGAAATTAGGCAAAAATGGCATCGAGCAAATCATCGAATTAAAGTTGAATAGCGAGGAGCAAACGCTTTTGCAAGAATCTGCAGTTGCTGTTCGCGAAGTGGTGACGGCTTTGAATGCGATGGGCTAAATAGGTTGCTAAAAATAATTAAAAAAGTGGATGTATCTTCGGGTATAGCCACTTTTTTAGTTTTTAAAAATAAAAATAAAGGTAAAAATAAAATGCACACACCCTTTTTAGTAAAAATAGCATCTATCTTAAAAATGTTCCATGCTTAATATTCAAAAAATGATTAGAATCAAAAAATTACTTTCAATCTGTTTCCTTCTTGGAGCTGCTTTTTTTGCGAAAGCCCAAACCGCCCTTGTAATGTTGGAAACAACGGTGCTTGATGAAAATAAAGAACCGTTAGCTGGTGCGGTTATTTTCACTAAAATTGTGGGCAAACTGCATCGAAATATTACGAATTTGGACGGAAAATGCCAAGTGCAACCCGTCGATTCGTTGACTGTGGCTTGTGGAGGCTATAAAACGGTCGTTATTTCTGCCGAAGCGGTCAAGAAAAACCCGATTATTCAATTGCAATTGAGTAATAAGAGCCTTTCGGCAAAAAAAATGCAGCTAAAGCCAGTTCCTATTTCCGAAAAGGTAATAGAAAACTCGAACGCCGATTATGCAGTCACTTATTTTGATGACAGGGGCGTAGAAACAGAAACGGTTGCCCGAGAATCTACGCGAGTGCCTGAAACGACAACCGAAGCATACACCGCGCCAAAACCTGTTTATGAAACTTCAAAAGTGGTTGAGGGTAAGGCAACTACTGCTCCTAAAGGAACGACAGCAGCATGGGATAAGGGCAGTGAGTCGGGTGTGAAAACGAGTTCGGCACCCGCAAGCGGGAAATCGGGATCGAGAAAAATGGAAGCGGAAGCCGTGCGAAGTGCGCCATATTTAGCGACGCATGACGCGCCGCCGCCGCCTGCCCGAAGCGTTGAGGTGCTAAGTACGGTTAAAACAAAGAAAGAAAGAAAGGCAATGTCCGAAAAATCAGTCAAGCGATTGTCCGATTCTCGCACTGCTGCGTTCGTAGCCCTAGAAAAAGGCGAGGACAAGCCTGCGCTGCCTGCCGAAAAGGTGAAAGCGCACTTATTAACGGTTGGCGAGGTCAATGATTTTACGAAATGGACGATGTGGAAGGATATTGCGCTCACGCAATTGGAAGAACACCGCAAAGCGTGGGATATTATGCCGATGCAGCGTTATACGGTGCAGTTGCAAACGGAAAACGGCTACCCGATTGTTGATGCGGCGGTACAATTGATGGAAAATGATAGCGCGGTTTGGGCGGCTCGCACAGATAATACAGGGAAAGCGGAAATGTGGCTCGATGCGTTTGAACGCCCCGTGTCGGAGCGTTCGGAGCTGGCTTTAAAGGTGTCTTACCAAGGTAAAAAGTATGATTTTGCGACGGTAAAACGGTTTCAAAAAGGCATCAATATTTTCAAATTGCCCGCAAAATGCGATATTCCGACTAAAATAGACGTGGCGTTCGTGGTAGATGCGACAGGGAGTATGGGCGACGAGATTGACTATTTAAAAGCAGAGTTAAGCGATATTGCAATGCGGGTAAACGATTCGTTGCGGAGCAGTCAATTGCGTCTGGGAACGGTCTTTTATAAGGACAAAGGCGATGAGTATTTGACGATGTTTAGCGATTTTGATAAAAAAATCCAGAAAACCGCTGACTTTGTGGCGCAGCGCAGCGCAGGCGGTGGCGGCGACTTTCCAGAAGCGGTTGATGACGCATTAGAAGCCACGTTGCGCGACTTGAAATGGTCGGAAAACGCAGCAGCACGTATTGCTTTTTTGATTTTAGACGCGCCACCGCATAATACGCCGCAAATTAAAGCGCGGTTGGAGCGCAGTATCCGCCAGTTTGCGGAGCGCGGTATCCGCTTGATTCCCGTGGCGTGTAGCGGAACCGATAAATCGACCGAGTATTTGATGCGCAGTTTTGCGCTGCTCACAAACGGCACTTATTTAGCCTTAACCGACGATAGCGGCATCGGCGAAACGCATATTAAACCTACAACGGATAAAATGAGCGTGGAGTTTTTGAACGATGCGATGGTTCGCTTGATTATGCAGTTTAGTAAAACGCCGTCTTGCAACGAGCAGCTTCCCGCAAAAATAGCGCAGCGCGACACCGTGAAAGCCATTTTACCCGATACTTCGCAAGTAAAAGACCCGAAAAAGCAGCCTTATGCGTTTCCTGTTTATAAAATATTCCCAAATCCAACGGCGGGTATGGTTTATTTGGACACAGACGGCAGTGTAGGCAATATTTATTTATGCGATATGAACGGCAAAATATTGAGCCAAATAGCCATCGGCGGCCGCCCCCGAATGCAGTTTGACCTAACTGATTATCCCGCAGGCGTTTACTTGTTGCGCTATGAGTATGCGCCCGATAAGTGGCTGACGAGTAAGATTGTGAAGGTAAGGAATTAAATAAAAAACCGCAATGTGCAGTAAAGCACGTTGCGGTTTTTTGTTTTTTTTTTATTTTAAAATAAAAAAAGCGTGTACCTTTGCGGTAAGCTATAATATAATTAAAAATATTCGTATGAAAAAAATACTCGCACTTTCGGTACATTTGTTCACTTCGTCGGGCATCGTGACAGCCTTACTTTCCATTATTGCGATTGCACACCATGAGTGGCGCGAAGCGATGCTCTGGCTATGGGTGTGTTTTATCATCGACGGGTTAGACGGCACGTTTGCGCGTTTGGCAAACGTGAAAGAAACGCTGCCCGATTGGGACGGAAAAACGATAGATTATGTCATAGATTTTTGCACCTATGCGGTTATCCCTGCTTATTTTATGTATGAAGCACCGATGCTTGGGGAGGCTTGGCGATTTCCGATAGCCGCGATTGTGCTGCTCACTTCGGCAATGTATTATGGCAAAATGGGCATGGTTAGCACCGATAATTATTTCATCGGCTTCCCCGTTTTGTGGAACTTTGTGATATTCTATCAGTTTTTTGTGTTTCAAACTAGCGAAACCACCAATATTATTACAACGTTGCTTCTTTGCGTTTTGCATTTTGTGCCTATAAAAGTGCCTTATCCTTCGCAATCGCTCGGCTTCCGTTGGCTGCACATGGTGGCACTAACGGTCGCTATACTGTCTAATGCCTTACTTTTATATTATTACCCCGCCGTTAATTCGATATTAAACGGGCTTTCAATGCTTTTTTTGGCGTATGTAACGGTCTGGTCGGCTTTTGCAACGATGAAATTTAAGCGTTAAGGAACGTTCCTTGCCCATTCCTAAATGCGATTTTTGCCCACAATTTCTAATATCTCGTCGCGGTAGTTTTTACCGATAGGAATGATTTGTTTGGCTATTTCCACCATGCTGCTATCAATGGCATCGATGCGCTGCATCGCCACAATATAGGAGCGATGAATACGGCGAAAACGGTCGGAAGGCAGTTTTTCTTCGAGGCTTTTCATTGTTTGTAGCGTAATGACGCGCCCCTGCGTGGTACGAATAATTACATAATCTTTCAGGCCTTCTACAAATAAAATATCATCAAACGTTATTTTTACCAATTTTTTATCCGCTTTTACAAAAATAAAATCTTCGGATACTGGCGGCGCAACAGACGCTGCTATATTGTAAGAAAGCGGTGCATCGAGCAGGGCTTGGCGAGCATCTAACTGTGCTTGCGCCTTCTGCACCGCCGCATTAAACCTTGCTAAGGCGATTGGTTTTAGCAAATAATCAATGGCGTTCAGCTCATAGCTTTCAGCCGCATATTGCGGGTAAGCCGTTGTGAATATAATCATCGGCGGCGATTTTAGCGATTTTAGAAAATCAATGCCTGTCAATTGCGGCATCTGAATATCCAAAAACAACAGATCGATGTTATCGTACTGTTGCAGGGCTTGATAGGCCTCTAACGCATTCGCACATTTGCCCACAAGTGTCAGTTGCGAGTTTAATCTGATTAAGGTTTCGAGGACTTCTTGTGCAAGAGGCTCGTCGTCGATGATAAGGCAGCGCATAAAATGATGGTGTGTCTATGAAATAAGCAGTATATGATAGCAAAGGTACGACTATTTGTAGGAAGTAGGTGAAAATTTGCTTGAAATATTAAAAAAAAGTATCCAATATTTTTATTTTATTAAATAATAATATTGTGAAAAACAGCGTTAAGGAATGGTAAGTAGTAATGTATAAAAAATCGCCACATTGAACCCTGTTCAATAGGGCGTTATGGACTAACGATAACCGTGTTTATTTTGCTGCGGACGCTTATTCTTTTTTTACCAAAACCTAAAATAAATGTTAAATATTTTAAAAAATAGAGTAAAGAGTTGGCAGTCTGCTGTTAAAGCAGTAATTTTGCTACCAAATTTAATCCCTCCTATCTCGATATCTGACTTAACGTACAGGTAAACAACCCATTTATAAATTATGAAAAAATTTTATTTATTCTTTTTCGCAGCCCTATTCTTAACAGGAGCCACACTAAGCGGCTGTATGAGCAGCTCGTCGGGCAACCTAAGTAGTGTGCCTACTCGTATTTACAAAGGCGTGTATGCTCGCGATTTAGGCGAATTTTCGGAGTGTAGCACCCAGTCGCTGATGTTAATTTCGGATAGCTCGCAAACCCTGCTCGATGAGGTTCGCAAAGCCAACCTCGATAATTCGGGAAGCGTTTATGTCGAGCTAAATGCCATTGCGCTCTCGCCCGACAGTGCGCACATACCCACGTCGTATGATAGCGTTTTAGTAGTTTACAAAGTAAATACAGTTAAACCCATCGACCGTTCTAATAGCTGCGTTGCGCCCTTAGATAGGCGTTGCATTCTGCTAAAAGAGTTTGGTTTAGAAAACCTCTCTTTTATGCAAGCAGGCGTTTTGGAGCCGCAAGAAGCGGCGGAAAAAAAGTTTCCGGGCTTCGCACTCTCAACAGATGGCTCCGAATATGGCGAAATTTATTATGAATTTCGCAGAGGCGGCGGACTCGTTGTTTTTAATGTGGACACGCTGCAAGCTATCCAAGAGGTTGTTTTTTCACACCCCAGCAGCAGCGACCAATTTGGTGTGCAAATAGGCACGGAATCGGAACAGCTTAAAACAATTCGCCCCACGCTAAAAGCCGTTACGACCAATGATGGAGTCATTCTTTTTGGCTGCACAGGCTCGCATATTTTTTACCAACCAAGCAATAGCGAACTAAATAATACAGACGATAAAGCGCCCACTATTCCAACCAAATTCACCGTAAATTCAATCATTTGGCGGCGAAAAGCCTGCAATTAGGATTTTTTTTACAAAAAAACGAACCAAACAATGCGTAAAATAGTAGCAATCATTTTCTTTTTAGCCTTTTATTTCCGCATAGACGCGCAGCCGAATGCCCTCGTATTGCAACATTTAAAAAAAGGAGCAAATGCGTTTAACACCAATAACTATATGGCGGCGGTGCAAGAGTTTACAGAAGCCATAAAGCTGCGCCCAACCTTCGCAGACAGCTATTTTAATAGAGGCTATGCCAAAATGCGACTAAAAGATTATGTGGGTGCTATTGACGATTTCGACGAAACTATTGCTTGGTCGCCCTTCGATATTCAAGCACACCATTTGCGCGGCGATGCGCACCGCGAATTAAAGCATTATGCCGATGCCGAAGCTGATTATACAAAAGCCATCGACTTCGGCATCGCCAAACCCGAAGCCATTTATTATAAACGGGCGCAAGTGGCAGCCCTTGCCAAACATTATGAACGGTCGGAAAAAGACTATAAATATGTGATGCGTTTCATGCCGCAGCTCTACGGCATTTACTTCAAAATGGGCTTATTGGCTTACCAAAATAAACACCCCAAAGAAGCCATCGAGTACTTGACGAAGTTTTTGGAAACACAGCCTGCTAATATGTCGGTGCGGCTGTTTCGCGCTTCTATCGCTTCCGATGAAGGCTTGTTTGACTTGGCGATAAGCGACTATTCGGCTGCCTTATTCAAAGAACCCGACAACGCTTTTCTCTATTATCAACGCGGAATGGCTTATTACGAACTCGCAAAAAAGAAGGAGGCTTGTCGCGATTTTCAGCAAGCCTCATTTTATGGCTACGCGCCCGCTACCAACACGCTGCGACGCTTGTGCCAGTAAATGTATGATGTTTTTGGCTGAATATAGGAAATAATTGGCGGTCTTAAACCTATAAGATTTTTGAAATATAATAGGTTTGGGGTTAGTTGACAAGTAGATAATTTCGATAGTTGTTTTAAAAATAGAAAAAAAGTTAAAAAATTTTCTACATTTATTTTTTGTTTATACAAAAAAGCCCTACCTTTGCCCAATAAGTAGTAGCATATAAATAATTGCCCACTTAAACCCTGTAAAATAGGGCATTTTGGGCTAATGATAACCGTGTTATTTTGCTGTAGGCACTTATTCTCTTTTTTACCACACATTTAATTAGTAGTGTTTAGTTGGCTTTGCCTAATCTTACGATTTGCCGCATGCGTTTACGCTTTGCCGCGGGCGTTTACGCTTTGCCATAGTTGTTTATGCTTTGCCACAAGCAATTAATCTGTTTTTCATCTTCTTATCTGTGCGAAAGTGCGACTATTATCACCATTCCTTGTATGAAAATTTATCAAAACATCATTGCCATCATTCTCATCGTTGGTATTGCGGCGTTTGTGGTGTCACACAGCGACTCGCTGATTAAATCGAGCGCCTGCTTTACTTGTAAATGCGAAAATGGCTACTACGGCGCGGCTTGCGACCAGTTACAGCCCTGCTTTATCCGCAAATACACGGTGCAGTTAGACGACAACGCGGTTCGTAGCCACGTCTTAACCTATGACACCGAAGGCCGCGTCACGCAAGACGTGGTAGCCGATGTAAGCACCACGACGTATAGTTACACAGGCAATAAAATTGCGGTGAAAACCGTTTATCAAAAGGGCGGAAGCTACACCGAACTCGTTTTGCTCAATGAGCAAAAACACCCCACAGCCTTTTATAGCGAAGATACCGATGCCGCAGGCAAAATAAGCCGCGATACCATCACTTGTACCTACGATGCAAATGGTTTTTTAATGGGAAAAACGCACCTATACGACGGTAGCATACGCAAAAATACTTACGCTTACGCGGGCAACAACCGCATAAGCAGCGTGAGTACGCGCAATGACAGCCCTTCGTATTCCAATCAGTTGGAGTATTACACGAATGTATCAAATAGTAGCGTCAATAGCTCGTATTATTATGCAAATTTGGGTATCATGTCTAAAAATATGCTCAAAAAATCGATTACAATCAATGCCGATGGCAGCAAGGATATTGTAAACTATGCCTATCAGTATAATCAGAATGGCGCAGTAATCAAGCAAGATGAAAACATGACCTCTTACAACGAACAAGGCGACTTGATAAGCCGCATTGACTATCATTATACATTCGATATAGATTGTATGCCGTTGTAAGGCAGTAGAGTATAAAATAATCGCTATTTTATATTTATAAAGCAGTTAAGTTTTTAAATTTATAAAAAATCTAAGCACACTTTCGATAGTATGCTTGGATTTTTTTATAAATAAAAAAAGATACTAAAATAA
>JBEEMU010000430.1:0-16181 GCA_041192485.1 Bacteroidota bacterium
ATAGGTTGCAATAGTGCCACCTTAACGGCAAGCGGCGGCACAACCTACTCTTGGTCGGGCGGAAACGCACCTACAGCTGCCGTGAATACCATTAGTGCATCGGGAACGTATAACGTGACCGTCACAAATAATAGCGGTTGCTCTGCCACGGTCAGCCAGATAGTGAATATGCCGAATGTAACAGGAGCTGTATTTGGCGCCTTATCGGGTTGCGGAACAGTTGTTTTAACCGCCAATACCATTCCAGGAGCAACTTATACTTGGTCAAGTGGCGCAACGCCAAATGCTATTTCTAATGCTGTTTCAACAACTGGTATTTATACCGTTACCATCACTATCAATAGTTGTAGTGTAAGTACTACACGCAGCGTAACGGTGTATGGCTTGCCAAACGCAACTGTCGTTTCGGAAAACGCTAGTTGTAATAGCGGTTCATCGGTACTTACGGCAACAGGCGGCACAACTTATACCTGGGCGAGCGGACTTTCTACCACGACGGCAGTAAATACTGTAAACGGCAGCGGCACTTATACCGTTACGGTTAGTAATGGCAACGGCTGTTCGGCTACGGCATCGTTCACGGTTAATGCGATACCATCGCCACAAATAGCGGGTAATACCACGAGTTGCGGAAGCATCGCCTTAAACGCTTATTACGGAAATAGCTATCTTTGGTCGGGTGGCACCTCTACAAATACTGCTGCTAATACAGTCACATCGGGCGGCACTTATACCGTTACCGCAACGAGTGCAGCGGGTTGTACAGCAACAGCTTCTATCACAGTCGCTATCAATCCTGCACCAATAGTAACAATTACAGGCAATTCAACAGGTTGCGGCAATGCTATAATGACCGCAAGCGGCGGCAACAGTTACTTATGGTCAAGCGGCTTTACGCCAACAACCGCCGTAAATACCGTTACTAATGCAGGAAATTATACCGTGACAGTTACCGACGCAAATGGTTGTACGGCTGCCTCTACCTTTGCGGTAACGGCTGTCAATACGGCTGTCAATCCAATTATTAAAGGTAATTCGTATGGTTGCACCAGTACAATCTTGACAGCGACTGGTGGAAACACCTACGTTTGGTCGGGGGGTGTCGCTTCTACAACTCCAGGAGTCGCTACATTTAATACAAGCGGTACTTATACCGTAACTATCACGCGAACTGCTGGCGGTTGTACTGCCACAGCGAGCCGAGTAGTGACTATCGGCGGCGCAGTACAAGCACAAATTGCGACAAGCAATAATGCTACTTGTAGCTCTTTAACTTTAACAGCAAGTGGAGGCTCTACTTACGCATGGTCAAACGGTGGCACGGGTGCAAGTAAATTAAATGTAGCAAGCGGCACTTACACCGTTACTGCAACAACCGCAACTTGCGGAACAGGTACAGCCAGTATCACTGTCAATACAACAGCAGTAATAGCAACTATCACCAGCCCTGCAACCGCTTGTGGCAATGCAAGCTTAACTGCAACAGGTGGCATCAGCTATGCTTGGTCTAATAATACAGTAGCTGCGACAAATAATGTGTTGAATGGTGGCACTTATACTGTTACAGCAACCGCAGCAAACGGTTGCACGGCAAGTGCAACAAAAGCCATCACGATTGGTAATGCGTATGCTGCAATCTCTGGTTTAAATACAGCTTGCGGAACCTTGACCTTAACGGCGAGTGGGGGAACAACTTATGCTTGGACAGGCGGAGGAACAACTGCGGCAAAAGCCATTACAGCAAGTGGTACTTACACCGTCACCGTCACAAGTAGTACTTGTACGGCAACTGCTTCTAAAACCGTGACTATTTTGGCAAAACCAACCGTCACAATGGCAGCTTCCGCTATTGGTTGTGGAAGGGCTACATTAACAGTAACGCCTTTACCTGCGGCAGTTTACACTTACACTTGGGCATCGGGCAGAAACACAACCGCCACAGCCACGAATGTAGTAGCAACGGGTGGCACTTATAATGTTACTGTTACCAATGCGAATGGTTGTACCGCAGCGACCAATTTATTGGTAACAATTCCGAGCGTGACCGCAGGGATAGCAGGAGTTTCTTCTACATGTGGTAGTATCACTTTAACAGCGTATAGCAACGGCGGAACGCCAGCCTACGCTTGGACAGGCGGCACTGCAACTGCCATAAAAACGATTACAGCAAATGGCACTTATACCGTTACGGTCACCGCTACTTTCCCTTCGGGCGTTTGTAGCGCAACCGCTTCGCAAACGGTAACACTCAAACCTGCCGCTACAGCAAGTATTGCGGCAAGCGCAACAACCGCTTGCAACAGTCTTAACTTAACGGCAAGTGGCGGCGGGTACTATGCTTGGTCGGGTGGAATAGCTCCAACATCGGCTGTGAATACCATCATTACAAGCAGTACTTACACGGTAACCGTTACGAATAGTGCAGGTTGTACTGCAACTTCAACAAAAGCGGTGGTTATCAATACACCACCAACGGCAGGTATTACAGGCGTTACAACTGCGTGTAGCCAAGTGCAGCTTACCGCAGCAGGCAATTTCGGTAGTACTTATGCTTGGTCGGGTGGTGGCACAACAGCCGCTAAAATCATTACGACTAATGGCATTTATACGGTTACGGTTACACAGGGTGCTTGCGGAACTGCAACTGCTTCGCGCACGGTGACTATCAACACGCCGCCTACGATGGTGAGCATTGCAGAAATTAGTATAGTTGCCAATGCAACAACCCTATCCGCCACAAGCACAGGCGGCGTTTACTATGCTTGGAATAGTGGTTATACGCCAACAGCAGCGGTCAATACGGTCTATATTTCGGCAACGTATGTGGTGACTGTCACTAATATAAACGGCTGTAGTGCAACCGCAAGCCTAGGGGTGATTATCTCACCTATTGACCCTTTCTTAATTGCACCGACTACACACGGCAATATTCCGCAAAGCAATACCATAGAAAATAGTAAAAATGACGCAACAGCTTCTTCAACGGCGATAGCCGCAATCAATAACATTACTCCTTCTAATATGGTGTCTGTTTATCCTAATCCGATAACCGACGATGTATTGCAAGTAAAAATCAATCTTTCCTCGGAAGAAACTGTTGCTAAAATAGATTTTATCGACCTCTACGGCAAATTGATTGCCACACAAACTATGACGCTTAAACAGGGCGAGAATACGCTTGAATTTAACGTAAAGAACCTTACTGCTGGCATTTATTTTGTGAAAACAACCGCCACAGGGCAGGAGTTTGAAACGAAGAAAGTGCTGAAAATGAGGCATTAGATTTGGGTTTTTAGACTGTCTTTTAGACATTAGACTGTTCTATCATTTAAAAACGGCTTGTCACCCTGTAAGGAGTGGCAAGCCGTTCATTGTTTGTAGGATACCTATCTATCCGCTTTATACTGCTCTATAATCCAGCCCATGCGCAAAATTTCGGCAACACTCCAAGCCTGCGAAATTGCGCCCCGCGGCGTATGTGGCGGGTCGCCATCGAATATTTCGGAAATAGTGCTGATGCCGTGTTCGGTCATACAGGCTTCAAATTGTGCATATTGTTTTTCGGCAAAAGCCAACCCACTACGACCGTGTAAACGCAGCCAACCCTCTACGAAATGCCCTGTGAGCCAAGGCCAAACGGTGCCATTATGGTAGGCTGCGTCGCGCTGTATTTGGTTGCCAAAGTAGTGTCCCGTGTATCGAGAATCGGTCGGTGCGATAGTCCGCAAGCCACGCGGCGTTAGCAATTCGGCTTTTATACGGTCTAAAACCAACTTCTTTTTGTCGTCGCTAATCGGCGAAAAAGGGAGCGAAGTAGCGAAAACCATATTTGGGCGCACCACAAAATCGCGGTTGCTGTGCGTGGCAACATCGGCTAAAGTTTGGCGAGAGTCGTCCCAAAAAACGTCGTTAAACGAAGCCGCTATTTGGCTTGGCAATTGATACCACTCATTGATAAAAGTCAAATCGTTTGCGGCTTTTGCGCAGCTTAAAGCAAACTGAACGGCATTATACCAAAGAGCATTTATTTCTACGGCGAATCCGTGGCGCGGCGTAACGGGCTGCCCGTTTGCGACCGCATCCATCCACGTCAGTGCAACGCTGTCGGCCCCTTGCCAAATCAAGCCATTTTCGTGCATCGCTATATTATAATGTGTTCCTTTGCGGAAAGCCGTTAAAATACTGCCCATAGCTTCGCCATAACGCGCCCAAATTGCAGGTAAATTAGTGTCCGAATTTTTGAAAATATCCGACATCGAGCCGTTCATATTTTGCAATGACCAAAAAAACCACAAGGGTGCGTCGGCCGAATTGTATGCGCCGTTTGTATTGTGAAATAAGCCGTCTTTGAGTGAGCGGAGTTGCGTTTGTATGACTTTTTCAAAAAGCACACCGTCTTGTGTGGCTACGGTTAGTCCGGGCAAAGCCACGAAGGTGTCGCGCCCCCACACACCAAACCAAGGGTAGCCTGCTATCACATTTGCCTCGTCGGGTTTGTCGATGATAAACTGTTGCGCCGCATTGATAAGGCAGTTTTCAAAGGACTTTCGGGGAGTCCTTTTTTTTACTTCGGCTGCAAACTTTTTGCTAAAACCTGCCGATTTTGCTTCACTCGTGCCGGCTGCGAAAATCACGCTTTCGCCCTTTTTCAAATTGATGGTGAAATGTCCGGGGGCGTATAAGTCTTCTAAAAAATCGTAGCCGCGCTCCAATTCTTCGAGGTATTCCACGTTGTAATACCAGTCGGGAACGGCGGTGAATAGCTGTTTTTTGCTGCATTGCAAAAACAGTTTATCGTAATTTTCGTATAATTGCCAAGCGTTGCCATTGTCGCAAGGCTCGTATTTTTTATTAATATAAGTATTCGCTTTCGCTAAACTATGCCTCCCGCGAAAGGCCAAGAAGGGTCGCAAAACCAAGTCAATTGGTTTTGTTGCTTCCACGAGCGTGTATTTGATGTAAATACGGTTTTCGTCTTGCGCCAAAATAAGCTCTTTTGTCAATATATTTTCGGCAACGCGGTAAGTAAGTTTCGGGATAGGCTCGGTATCGTAATCATCGACGTATTTATGCCCACGCGGTTCGTAGTTGCCGTATTGATACCGTCGCAACGACAGGTTAAAAGACTGCCCTTGCTGCACAATAGTTTCGTCCATATTCGACAATAAAACGTGCCATTCACTATCTATTCGCGGCTGCTGAACCACCAATAGCCCGTGGTATTTGCGCGTGTTGCATTGTATGAGGGTGCTGCTTGCATAGCAACCGTGTCGATTGGCGCGGAGATATTCGCGTGTCATCGAGTATTGTAAGTTTACAAGTGCTTCTTTATCGAGATGTATATACGACATTTTTATATTTTTTAAATGTGTTATTTTTTGATGGAAATGTGGTTTTATAAAAAAGTCTATAAAAACAATTACGTTTAAACCTAAGGTTCTAAAGAGGACACAAAAGTACAACTTTTTATGATTTTTTAAGAAAAAATAAAAAATAGAAGCGATGTTTTTCCGATAAGGGGAAAACATCGCTTTTAGGAAGAAATATTTATTTGTTTTTGTAACTGTTTAGCTGGTTTGCGGTTTAAAATACGGAGAGGTTTTTAAACGCAGAGTTCGCAGAGTTACCGCAGAACTGGGCTTAAAAGAGGGCGCAAGGGTTGTTTAAACTTCGTTTAAACCGCATACCTAAACAATTACTTATTTTTTACTTTGTTTTCTTTTTGCCTGCGTCATCGTCGTTAAGTGCGCCGAAATCAAACAACAGAGAGAAGCGGAGGGTATTATCTAATGGGTTTCGTTGTTGCGTTGTTGGCACGAGGTAAGAAAAGTTTAAACCAAACACGTTATAGCGCAAGCCCAAACCTACGGTCAAAAACTTGCGATTTCCTTTGTTTTGGTCTTCGTAGTAATAACCTGCTCGCACGGCGAATTGTTTGTCATACCAATATTCTGCGCCAATAGAATACATTATTTCGGTCATTTCTTCTTGAAAACCGTTAGGTGCATCGCCGAATGAACTTATCATACCTCCAACAAAGTTTTGGGCTTTATAGTCGGGAATGCGGTTTTTGTCGGCATCGGTTGTTGTTGGCGTTGGTACGAGCAGTTTATTGACATCTGCTGTGACGGTAAACGAGTTGAAATCATCTATTTGCATATCTAATGCGCCGCCAACGCCTAAATTGGTCGGGATAAAATCTTTTGATTGCTCATCGCCAGCATTCGTGTAGCTCACCTTTGGCCCAACATTATGAATGGCTCCTGCAATCATCAAGTTTGCTTTTCTATCATTTAAAGTCAGCACTTTTTTATAGGTGCAGGACAGGTCGGCAGCAACGCCATTATACGCTGTAATAATGTTGCCGTTTACGCTTTGCCCACTTGCTAAACGCGAGTATAGGTATTTCATCGTCAAGCCGCCTGAAAAATTGGGGCTTAATTTGCGCGAATAAGCCAAGGCTAATTCAAATTCATTTGGGCGGTCGCTTCCCAAACTGGCACCAGCATCGTCGGTATATTGTATTTCGCCGAGCGAGAAATAGCGAACACTCATGCCTACAGCTTGTCGTTTATCGATGGCTTTATAGCCACTCAAATAAGCAAGATAAACGTCTTGCAAGCCTAATGCACGCAACCACGGGGTATAAGTTGCCGAAATACCCATGTCTTTTTCTGCAAAAACAAGTTTTGAAGGGTTAAAGTGCATCGAATTGGCATCGGGCGCAATAGCCAAGCCCGCATCGCCCATGGCACCAGAGCGAGCGTCTGACACAATTCTTAAAAATGGCAATGCAGTGACAATCGTATTTACGCAGGGTGTGCCGTCGGGTCGGACTAAAATACCATTCTGATTGATACAGCCGTCATGCACCGTTGGTAGTGGCGTTGTTTGCGCATTTAGTGCGCTAAAGCTCGATGCGGCTATTGCAAGGATTGCAACGAAGTATTTTTGCATAGAAAAATGCGTTTCCATAGAGAAATTGGTGCTCTTAGAGCAGTATTTCTTCATAAAAATGCGTTTCTGCATAATTGCAGCGTTTTTGATTTTTTTTAAAACAGCTTTCATAATATCGAATATAATGTTATCCGTAGGGAATACGGGTTTAATTTTAACGAAGTTAAGGTTAAAAAATGTGATGTAAAGGTTTGTACCAATAGGCAGAAAAGCTGTTTATTTAAAAATTTGTTATAGTAAGTGCTTGCGGCAAATCGTAAGATTAGGCAAAGCCAAAATAATGACGGTTATCATTAGTTTAGAACGCCTTATTTAGCGGGGTTTCAAAATTGTGGATTTTATACAGTGTGATTATTTATACAACACCATATACTACTTATTAATAGCCGCAAAGATACGTTTTTTTTTGTATTCTATCTTTTTTTTTCGTTATTTTTTGTAATAATGACGGTGTAACCTTCGTTTTGTCACACCGTCATTATTATCCTCATTATTATCCTCATTATTATCCTCACTATTATTTACACGTTCCTTAGTAAAAAATAAAGGAACTTTTTTCATTCGCTTCTATTTGCTGTTTGTAGGTTGTATCGAAGACCAATATTGATGCCAACTGCTGTGAATGAGTTTATTTTGGTAAGCACTTCTTGCGGTCTATTTTTATCTACTACTTTATTCGGGCTGATTTCCGAGTAGGCACTATTTGCATTTTGGTCAATTTGGTCGAGATAAAGTATTTCTTTCGTGTAAGTGTTCAATTTGTTTAAATCTGTATTTGTTGAATAGGGGTTGCCTGTGGTCGGTTGTCGTTTATAATCTTGATTATAGGCAATATAACTGGCTTTATCGGCACGCGAGTTGAGCGTATTAAACTCTATTTCGCCCACAACAGCTATATTTTCATTCAAGGCATAAGTTGTGCCGACTGCGCCTGTAAAACCAACGTCGAACTTGTAAGTCACGCGATTTGTGTATTGCGTTTCGTAGCTGCGGGTTGTCAATCCTGCGCCCGATTCTACTTTTACATATTTATCGCTGCCCGTAAACTTTTCGTCGGTGTAGTTGATAAAGGGCAAGATAACGCCGAAACGAGCGTAAGGATTAAACCCGTGCTGATTGCCTGCCAACAAAATAAAACTTGGCGTAATGCGCAATTGAGTGGCATTATACACGGTATTATAGCTTCTTGTAAGTGTATCATTTTTCAAAGAAGTCGTGTTGCCGTTTATCGGGTTTCCGATGAAATAAGTGCCATTTAGGTTGAAACCGAAATGCTCCGAAACCATGTAGCCGAAGTCAAGCCCGAAATTCAAACCAGAGCCGTAGGTGCCGTAAATATTGGCTAACGAGCGGTTTGTTGTTGGGCTTGTGGCAGAGGCTGTTGGAAACCCTGTTTGTACGGTTCTATCCAAAATAGTGGGAATTATTCCTAACGAATAGCCACTTTTGATTTGAATGTAGGGTTGTGCAACGGCGGCGGTAAACATAGAGCTTACAATAAGGGCTGTTGTGGCAAGTAAAGTTGCTGTTTTTTTCATACTAAATGAATGAATGATAGTTTGAAGATTAAAAATAAATTTGACAATGCGCTGAATGTACGCCCGTCATTTCTATACTATCAAAAAAAAAGCCAAAAATTGTTCACTTGCAATAAAAAATAGATTATAGTTTTATTGAATTGTATAATACATTTATTTTCAACCATTTATATTAAAAACTAAAAAAACCCTAAAAACTAAACCCAACCGTTAATCCGACATTAAAATTGTGTGTAGCGTTTTCGCGTTGCAAAGGTTGGAAATCAGTGCTTTTGCCGATACTGCCCGTTGTTGGCGCAATCGTTGTGCCCGTATTTTTAGAAAGATAAACGTCTTGTTCGGCAGGCGTAGTGTCTAATAAACCGTATCCTGCTCGCAGCGAGATGTTCAAACCCGTCGTGAAATTATAGACTAAACCAACGTTGGCACTCAAATCGAAGGTTCGGAAGGTATTGCCAGCCGAACGATTAGTGTTGAAATAGTAGGCTCCAACTCGGGTAGGCAAATAATAGTTGTCGCCCTGAATGGCTACCTGTTTGCCTCCGCCCGACACGCTTGAAACTTGATTACTTTGGTCGTATTGTTGGTTCGTGTCGTTTGGCCCTAAATAATCGGCGTTGATAGACACTATCAGATTCGTGTCTTTTAGTGAAACGCCATTAAACTGCGGTTTGCTCAAATAATATTCGCCCTGTCCGATTGCCGAAATAAGAAACATGGGGCTGATGCCAGCCTCAATTTTCAAATGCTTCACGGGTTTTACATAAACCATCAATGGCACTTCTAAGTAGCCGTTGCTATGACGGAGCAAATAAGTAGCCGTACCCGTGATATTATAAATATCGCCCGACGCAGTATTTACGTTCAAATAGCCAGGGCCTTTATATTTATAGATGCCGCCGCGCTGCGTGTAAAGCAGTTCGCCTTGTAGGCCAAAAATCTCGCTTAACGGCAACTGCGCCGTAATTCCTACTTGAAACCCCGACGAAATGTCCATTTTGTCTAAAGTTGCGCCATTTGCGTCTTTTTCAGGATTCGAGTTGAGCAATGTAAACACATTTAGACCTGCTTTGATGCCAAATTTTGGCTTTTGCGCCAAAGCAGCGGTGAAGGTAGCAACGAATATTGCCGCAAAAAGTACTATTTTTTTCAAAATTTAATTTTTAGATTTTAATGAATTTGTTTTACTAAGAAAGTGATTTTAAATAAGTAGGCTTAGTTATTCTATTTTACTTACTTACTCTTCAATCTTAGATTTGTAGTATAATACGGAAACGAAATTTTTTTGAAAACGCTGCTTCGCCTCTGTCATAATTTCTTCGACAGTGATAGACTGATAAATTTCGGTTTCTTCATTGATGCGGTTTGCGTCGCCGAGCAGCTCGAAATACGCCAAATTCATGGCTTTATTTAAGATGCCCATTTCTTGAAAAACAAGCGTACTTTCGGCTTTATTTTTTATTTTTTGCAATTCTTCACTAGGAATTCCGTTGGTTAGCAAGCGGTCTAATTCGCTCCAAACAGCGGCTTCGGCTTGTTCGAGCGAAACACCTTCGGAGGGTTTCCCTTCTATGACAATCAAGCCTGCATCGTCGCTGCCCGTTACATAAGCGTCTAATTCGGCAAAACTACGCTGTTCTTTGACCAAGCGGCGGAAGAGGCGCGACGACGGGCCGTTGCTCAATATTTCGGTAATCAAATCGCAAAGATAGTATGAGCGCGTGTTGCGCGAAGCCATCGGAAACGCCATATATAGCGCGTTTGCGGGTACGTCGGCTATTTTTTCTTTGAAACGACGAGCCGTTTGTTGCGGCTCTTGCGGCAGGTTGCGCGGTCGTATTTCGCCTGCTTCTATTTCGCCAAACCATTTTTCGGCAAGCGTTTGCACCTGTGATTTCGTCACGCCGCCTGCCACCGTCAAAATGGCGTTATTTGGGCGATAATGTTTATAAAAAAAGGCTTTCACATCGTCTAAGGTGGCATCTTTGACGTGTTGCGGAACTTTGCCGATTGTTGGCCAGTTGTACGGATGCACTTCGTAACACATTCCCATCAACTCGTGCCAAACATCGCCGTAAGGCGTTTCGAGCGTCGTTTCCGAAAACTCTTCTACCACCACTTTGCGCTGCACATCGAGCGATTTTTTGCTAAACGCCAGCTTATTCATGCGGTCGCTTTCCAACCAAAAGGCTAATTCTAAGTTTTGCGCAGGCAGCGTTTGGTAAAAATTGGTAATGTCATTATTGGTAAACGCATTGCTTTCGCCGCCCGCTTCCTGCAACGGCTCGTCGTAGTTAGGTATATTTTGGCTTCCGCCAAACATTAAATGCTCGAAAAGATGGGCAAACCCTGTTTTTTCCGGGTTTTCGTCGCGTGCGCCCACATCGTATAATAGGTTTACAGCAGCCATCGGCGTACTGGCATCTTCGTGTACCAACACGCGCAAGCCGTTTGTTAGCGTAAAACGCTCAAATTGAATCATTTTTAATATTAACTTAATGAAATGTTAAACATCGAGATAAGTAAGTAGTTAAGTAAGTAGTTAAGTAAGTAGTAGCGTATAAATAATATAATATAATATCCTACGAAAACTTACGCAAAAGTAATGGTTTTAAAAGTATCTTTGCGCCTTTAATGATTTTTTTTACATTTTATTTTTAGATTTATACGCAACTTTTTCAAAAAATAATATTTTTTTTACTTTAAATAGCTGTAAATGTTCTTATTACGATTACGCATAATAATAAATTATATTTATACTATATAACAACTTTTTGAAACCAAAACTCGTCTTACTGACGAATGCACTTATTTTCTACCTTCTACATATTATCTATTTAGCCACCAGTTTTATTCTAATTGTATGAATTTCGTCATAAACAAACGCACTTATTCGCAGGGCATTCCGTTTCTTAGCGGAACTTGCTTGCTTATAATGCTTAGTATTTTCACACAATGCCATTCAAGCAAGGTTGTTTCGGTTTATCAATCGACGCTGCCTGCGAATGACAATACTTTCAACTCGCTATTGTGGGAAATATCGGGCAATCAGCTCAAAGAACCGTCTTATTTATTCGGAACAATCCATCTTATTCCCGAAAAGGAGTTTTTTCTTAGCGATATTGCCAAACAAAAGTTGGCGCAAAGCAAACGCCTTTGTTTGGAAATTGACTTAGACGACCCCGCAACGATTACGGCATCGCTCAAAGGCGTGATGCGCAAGGGCGTGTTGCTCAAAGATTTGCTTAATGGCGAGGATTACACGTTTTTAATTAAAAAATTAGACCAAAACGACATTCCAATTAGCATGGTTAAAAGCCTAAAACCGCTATTAGTTAGCACCCTTTTACTTGAAAAAAGTGCCGATGAAAAAATGCTGAATTACGAAAGTGAGTTAGCGGCCTTGGCAAAGCAACAACAAAAGGAAATTATCGGGCTGGAATCAGCCGAATTTCAAATGTCGATGTTGGATAGTATTCCGTATGAAGAGCAGGCGAAAATGTTGGTAGATGAAGCGCGTAAAGCAGCTGGTTTCAGCGAGTTGCGCCAAATGATACGCCTTTATAAAACCCAAAATATCGATGCTATTTACAATTATATTATCAATCAATCGGTCGGTTTTAATGCAAAATTTGAGCGCATTTTATTGTCTAATCGCAACGAGAACTGGATTCCCGTTATCGCCGAAAAAGCAAGCGAAATGTCGACGTTTTTTGCGGTAGGCGCGGGTCATTTAGGCGGCGAAGCGGGCGTTATCCGACAGTTGCGAGCGAAAGGGTTTACCGTGCGTGCCGTCCTTTAAAATATAATTAATTGCATTAACTCTTTAGTGGCTTGACTCACCGATTTTTTACCCGTCAACACCGCTGTTTCTATATCGGGTAATTGCGCAATGACGCGCTCATTTCGCCGAAAGGCGTTGCCTAACTCTTGCTGAATACTCTCGTGTAACCAGTAAAGTGTTTGGCTTTTCCTGTTTTTATCAAAAAAATCATTGGTTTTAGTTAGCTCGATATATTGTTTGATGGTTTCCCAAATATCCAAAATTCCCTCGCCATTCGTTGCGCTGCAAAGCGAGCAGCTCGCGGTCCAGTTGCTGCCTTTTTTTGGAAATAAATGGAGCGCGTTATTGTATTGCGCACGAGCGATTTTGGCGGCAGTCGCATTTATATCACGTTTATTGATGGCCAACCAGTCGCACATTTCCACTATGCCGCGCTTCATACCTTGCAGCTCGTCGCCTGCATTTGGCAGTAAAAGCAGCAGGAAAAAATCGGTCAAATCGCGTACCGTTGTTTCCGATTGTCCTACGCCAACCGTTTCTATTAAGACCACATCGAAGCCCGCCGCTTCGCATAAAATCATGGCTTCGCGGGTTTTACGCGCCACGCCGCCGAGCGAATCGCCTGCCGCCGAAGGGCGAATATAGGCATTTTCGTCGAGTGAAAGCTGCTCCATGCGCGTTTTATCGCCCAAAATACTTCCCCTATTCAAGCGGCTACTTGGGTCGATAGCAAGCACCGCTACCCGATGCCCTTGCTCGATGATTTGGCTACCGAAAGCCTCTATAAACGTGCTTTTTCCTACGCCAGGTACGCCCGTAATGCCTATGCGCACAAGGCTTTTCGCCAACGGCATACAACGCTCTAACACTTGATGTGCCAGTTCTTGATGTTCGGGGCGAGTACTTTCTATCAACGTAATGGCGCGACTTAGCAAAACACGATTGCCGCTTGCGATTCCCTCGGCGTATTCTTCGGCAGTATAGGCTCTTTTTTTCATAAAAATTATAAGGGCAAAAGGTAAAGACGTTTTGGTAAAATAAGTAGTAATGTATCAATAATCACCACATTTAACCCTGTTAAATAGGGCGTTCTGAGCTAACGATACCTGTGTTTATTTTCCGCAGGCGCTTACAACTGCTTAATCCACCAAAATAACCTTATTTTTGGGGTATTTTACCTTGTAATGCAAGACAAATTTGCGCTCTTGCGCCGATTCTATGACTTGTTTCCACGTTAGCTTCCCTGTTCTTTCATCTAATTTTGCGTCTTTAAAATCGATGTTTTCTACGGAAATGTCCTTTTGCGGCGAAAGCGGAAATTGGTCGTCGATGATAATCGTAATGGGCAAGGCTTTGCGATTGCGGATAGCAATTTCGTAAGCGCGTTCTTCGCTTTGTTTGTCGCCCCAGAACTGCTTTTTGGCGTATTCTTTGAGTTTTGTGCGCTGCACCACGATTCCTTTATCGATGCCGAGTGAAATGCGCAGCGTGTCGTTTGTGTTATCGGGGTTTAGAGAGGTTTTGCCCGTATACGTTCCTTCGTAATAAAGTGCGGCTTCGCCCTGTATGAGTTGTAACTCGTCCCAATTCGTGACTAAAGCGGTCAAGTAGGCATCGGTTGATAGCTTCGGAGCGGTATAATATTGGTACGAAGCAGGCACATTGATCGTTTTTATTTCGGCGGTATAAGTTTTTCCATCGTTTAAAACGGTGTAAGGCAGTCCTACTTCGTATAGTGTATTCGTAATATTGTGGGTAATACGCATTTCTAATTTCGATTTTTCGCCATCTTCGATTTTTTTATCATACTCTTTGTGGGTTTGCACGGCGCTTGAGGGCTGTTTTGTTACCGTTTTATACTCGGCGGGTATTTCTATTTCGCGGGTTGCAGCAGGCGTTTTTACTACACGCTTAGTTTTCGTTTCATATTTCCTATCGGCAACCGTAACTTGCTCGGTTATGGTTGCATATTCGGCAGGAATATCTACCACGCGCTTCGAGGCGGGTTTTACCAAAACCTGCTCGGTTTCGGTTTTATCAACAGATGGTATTGTTTCCAGCACCCAAACAAAGCAGTCGTCGGGGTTTTGCGAAAGGCAATTCCCATCGCCACGTTTTTTAACCCAGCGTGTTGCATATCCCTTGCCGCTCTCTTCGGTTGAAAATCCGCGCTCTTCACCCGTACTATTATAAATAGCTTCGCGCAAATACCAAGGATTCACCCTCGGAGGCGCGTGATTATAGCTTGGGTTTCCTGTGGAAAAAACGAGTTTCACGTCTTTCCAGTCTTCGCCCGTTTGCTGCTGTACGTTTGCTTTATACAGCAAATTCATGGGCGAAGCCACATCTTTTATACGCAAATCGTAGGACATCAGCCACGAAGCCTTCGCCGCCGAATACGACAAATCAAAGTTGACAGTCCCCCCTGTTTCCGCATTTACTACAATCGTTATTTCGCCTGTTTGTGTGCTTGATTTGGCGTTAATCGCCGCCATTTGCTGTTCTACTTTCCCCTTTTCGCTGCGCCATTCGCTTATTTTTTGATTACTTTCGTAAATTTTGACATTCGTTTCGTGCAAACGCGCCGTGCGATACTCCATCAGTTCTTTCAATTCGGCCGTTTTCACGCCACTTTGTGAGCTAAAAACAAGGTCGTTTTTTGCCAAAGAGCTTATTTCTTGTTGCCAAACAATCGTATTAATATTTTCTAAATCAATTTTTTGTTGCAATGATTTTGCATATATTTCGAGAGCCTCCACATCGCCGCGTTTTTGCTGCTCGTCGATAAAATTGGTGGCATAGTTCACCGAAAGCACCGTGAAATCGGTGCCGTCGCCGCGCAAGCGGATACTTTCGGCATCTAAATAGGGCGAAAGTGCTTTGAATACAAACTCGTTCCGCCCTTTTTCAAGCATTGCACTGCCTTTGCGCTGCACTTGTGCGCCCTGCAAAAAAACGGTTACTTGCGCTATTTTTGTTACAACGGGCAATGCCGCGTTTTTTATTTTTACATCAGCTTGCGCAAACACGGTACTATTTATTAATAACGTTATAAATAAGAGTAAAAGGATATTTTTCATATTGTGAAAATTTATTTGTAAAAATATTTTATGTAAAAATAAAATGCCTGTTTTTTCCACTTTTAAATTCCTCATTTTCAAGGAATTGTGGATAAGCGTTTAGCGTGGTTTCTATCAATAAATCGTAGGGAACATCGTCAAAACTACCGTAATCGTGCAAATATTCCATGAACTGTTTGTCGCCAGAAGCATCGTATTCTTGGAAAATAGAATCGTGGAAACCATCAAATTCGAGACTTGCAACGCCTAATTTCTCACAAAGAGAAGCATTGAAAGCGGGCGTTGTTTTTAGCCATTCTCCGTCTAAATATAGCTCCGCAGCTCCGTGAAATACGAGTACATTTGTCCCTAAAATGGCGCATAAGCGGTCGGTTGCAATATGATTTTTCACATCATAAAACGACAAACGGCTCGGAATATTGGCTGCTCGCGCAGAAGCCGCTAATAAAACCGCCTTTTCGATGCAATAGCCGTGTTTTCTATTCAGTAAATCGGACGCTTTCAGCCCTTCTTTATTAAAATTTAAGTCGTAAGGATTGTAATAAAAACCGTCGCGCACGGCATTGTACAATGCAATTGCTTTTTCACGCAGCGTTGTGCATGTTTCCGTGTGTTTTTTGGCGAAAGCCGCTACTTTTTCCTGCTCATAATCCAGAAAATAAGTCGATTTTAAATAGTTCTCCATCAAATTGTGTTTTAGGAACGGGTAAAAGATAACTTGGTTAGTTTTACGCTTCTTTCTTGCCACAAAGGTAGGCGTTTTCATTGTCTTTCGTGTAAAATTTTTTAGCCAATAAAAAATGACAACAAAAAAAGGGTGCA